>NZ_JBWKYN010000137.1:0-15835 GCF_059423785.1 Arcicella sp. GW458-12-2-14-TSB2
GAGGGACTTAAGTCCCTCGCTAGTGATAAGTTATTGATTTTTAAATACTTATTGGCTTGTGGCTAAAACTTATAACCGTGTTCTGTGTGACACAGACCACGGTTTAAGGTGAGGTTATTTTATTAACAATCTATCCCCTCAAATCCCACACCACTACTTCCCAAAGCTCAGGATATGTCGTATCAAAATATTCATGAATAATTTCAAAGCCTACTCTTTTATGGGCTGCCAAAGAACGAGTATTACGTTTGGCAATTTCAGTCACGCAAAGCTCAAATTTATCTGATAATTCAGTTTTATGTTTGGCGTATAGTCCATCAAAAAGTCCTTGCCCACGATAGCCCTCTGCCACACAAATTTGCCCCATGGCATAATAGCGGTAATCTTTCACCAACTTGCCTTTATATTCCAGTTCATCGAGCATCGTAAACATTGCTGTCAATACTGGAATATCATTTCTAAAACTTTCGGGCATGACTAATGCATAGCCCACCACTTGGTTGCCATCCTTGGCAATGATTTGCGGATAGGCCTCATTCATGCGAGAAAGCAATTTGAAGTTATGAACAACCGTTACAAAACCTTGGTCGTTGGCTACATTCTCTGAAATATTTCGGGTTAAGTTTTTCTGTTGTAAATCCAATAACTGCCAGATTTCTTCGTCTTTAGTAATAGTGGTGAAAATTACGCTCATTGTTTTGAAAGGAAAATATTAGTTTAATCGTCTTGTCATTAATGCTTTGATTACTTCATAAAATTGTCGGGGAGCTAATACTCTCCAATTTACTACATCTAGCGTTCCGCCAAAATTAAGGTAATAGTCTAGTCGAAATTTTGTCCACTCCTGTTGAATAAAGTCTCTGAAGTTACAAGCTGCTATCCATCCGTCTTCTACTTCCTCAAACCATTCGGCATAATAATCGTCCTCGTGGCTTCCGTGGAAATTCAGCACGTTTTCGCCCACCAAGATAAATTGATTAATACCTTGATTGATGAGGTGGTCTATCACATTTCGTTTAAACCACATAATATCGTTGTGGAGGGTATCATTCCATTCACCAAACATTTCGATGATGACAAAACGAAGGTCGTAATCACAAAATAATATCTTACAATATAGTGTTTCCGATTCAAATTCATCCCAAAAAGGATGAATAAAGTAACCATAAATATCATGTTCATAATAGGACGTATTATAAAGCCGCTCATAAAAAGGTGAGCGTGGATCTTTAGAAGCTACATAAAGGTTTTCCCAATTATAAAATGGTTCTATGTCTTGCATTTTTTTAATTGTGAGTTAGTGATTGTTTTTAGTTAGTGATTGAGTGAGTTGTGAGTTAGTGATTGAGTGAATTGTGAATTAGTGATTGTTTTTAGTTAGTGAGTTGTGAATTAGTGATTGAGTGAATTGTGAATTAGTGATTTGCTTTTTTTCTCTAATTTCCAACATCCTAGTGTCAAATATCTAGTGTCTAATATCCTTTAGTCTTCTAGTCATAAAGTCCTTTAGTCCTTAGGCCCTTCAGTAGCTTTTCGTCATATCATCAGGGATAGCGATGATAAAATCTGCTGAGTTTTTTGCCTTCTCTGAAGGATGTTCAATATCACTTTCTTCAATCGTGTTAATCGTCACTATTTTCAACGCTGGATTCTTTCTTTTCAAATGCCAAACTATCCCCTCAAAGTTATTTGAATGATAACTTCCATTATAATGTAAAAAACACTGTTCTTGTTGCCAATTCTTCAAAATAAAGTTTGCCATTGTGGCATCCTTAATAATTTGAGCTTTAGTAATATTTTCTGCTGAAATACTTGTTCCACCACTGCCGTGCATACCGCCCATTTTCATCATTTCGGCATAGGCAGGCAAGGTTAAATCTACTTCAATGGGTAGCGGAGCAATATTCTTTTTGGCATCGTCTGATAGTTGATTGAGGGCTTCTAATCCACCTTTTGAAACCATACTGGCATATCTGCGAGGGATATTAGAGGCTACAAAATTCAACTTGTTTTTCAAGGCAAAATCTAGTAAAGGTTTATAATCAGTTTGATAATTTTGCCATACTTTTGCTTCGGTTTCCAATTGTTTGGCAGTGATAAAACCTTTGAGGTATTCTGTCAATACCGTTTGGTTATCTGCCTCAAACATTTCAGCACCAAGTACCAATTTTTCTTTTTTGAGCGCAAATAAATCTTTAGTAACCTGTAATTCAAGCCAATGATTTAAAGAATTATCATGTAATTCACCAAAGAAAACAATATCGGCTGTTGCCAATTCTTTCATCATCTTTTGGTAGGAAGTCTCTTTTAATTGCTTGCTATAAAGCATATAGGCAGGTTTATCTGCTGATAACGAACAAGTAAATAGGAGGAAGGCAATTGCACACAAATATGTTTTCATAAAGGTATTTATTGAATGGATGTCGATGACGAATAGTTTAAAAATGTATTCGTTAAAATTAAGAAAATCAATTGGGATACTAATAGCTTTGTAATACTGAAAACGATAAAAACCAATTTATATTCCAGATTAACTATGAAAAACACACGGAGAGATTTCCTAAAAACCTTTGCGGCTACGTCGCTTACTGTTCCTATGCTTGCTTCTTTAAAGGCTGAGGCAGCCTTTCCCGAGAAAAAACTAGGAGTAGCCTTGGTTGGTTTGGGCTATTATGCTACCTATCAATTGGCCCCAGCACTCGAAAAAACGACTAATTGCCGACTAGTTGGTATCGTGACAGGTACGCCTGAAAAGGCAGAAACTTGGAAGAAAAAGTATAATATTCCAGACAAAAATATCTACAATTATCAAAATTTTGACCAAATTGCTAATAATCCTGACATTGATGTGGTGTATGTAGTATTGCCCAATTCAATGCACCACGAGTTTACGCTTCGTGCCGCCAAAGCTGGCAAGCACGTAATTTGTGAGAAACCAATGGCAGTTTCGGTAAAGGAGGCTGAAGAGATGATTGCCGCTTGCAAGGCTGCCAATGTTCAGTTGGCCATTGGTTATCGTTTGCACTACGAGCCATTTACCAACGAGGTAATGCGTTTGGCAAAAGATAAGGATTTTGGCAAGGTTACTTTTGTAGAAGCAAGTTTTGGTTTTCCGTTACGTGATTTAAAAGCATGGCGATTGAACCCTAAACTGTCGGGCGGAGGGCCAATGATGGATGTGGGTATTTATGCCTTAAATGCGGCTAGGTATGCCACTGGCGAAGAACCGATTTCGGTAACGGCACAAACCGTAAAAACACGACCAGACATATATTTGCCGGGTATTGAAGAAACGCTTTTCTGGCAAATGAAATTCCCGAGTGGAGCGGTTTCAAATCATACTACTACATATAACAGCGGTTTGCAACGTTTGTATGTAGGCTATGAAAATGGAAATTTAGAGATGTCGCCAGCTTACGATTATGGGCCATTGAAAGGAAAAACATCAAAAGGCGAAATGAAATTGCCAATTGTATATCACCAAGTACTGGAAATGGAGGGTATTTGCGACGCTATTATCAATAACAAACCCAATATCACCCCTGGTGAAGAAGGGCTAAGAGATATGAAACTGATTGAAGCAATTTTTAAAGCAGCTAAGACAGGAAAGGAAGTGAAGGTGTAATTTTTTAGCTGTAAGCTATAAGCCGTGAGCTATGAGATTTTATGTGTGTTTGCCTAAAATAGGTTGACATAAATTTCAACTTATTTATAAGCAAATAGAAATTAAATTCAACTATTATATTTTTGACTATGTTAATGTAGAGGTTTGATAAGTTAAAGAAATCTCATAGCTCACTGCTCATAGCTCAAAGCTTAAAAAAAACAATGACCCCCAACGAAACACTAATCCAGACATTTTATGAAGCTTTTAAGGTAAAAGACTTCAAGACAATGGGTGATTGTTATCATCCAGAAGCTACCTTTAAAGACGAAGCCTTTGACTTGAAAGGCAAAGAAATTCCTGCTATGTGGCGAATGCTTTGCGGAGTAGGGGCAAGTACTATTGTAGAATATTCTGATATAAAAGCAGATGACAATACAGGGCAGGCACACTGGGAGGCTTGGTACACATTCTCGCAATCGGGCAATAAAGTACACAATATCATAGAGGCTAGTTTTACTTTTAAAGATGGTAAGATTCTCACGCATCGTGATAAATTTAGTTTTTATCGCTGGTCGTCACAGTCCTTAGGTATGATAGGTAAACTATTGGGGTGGACTCCCTTCTTGAAAAAACAAGTAAGAGAACGAGCGATGGGAAATCTTCGTAAATTTATTGCCAAACATCCCGAATATCAATAGCATGGAAGCAGTAGTATCCACCCTTCAAGCCAGAATTGTAGCTGTAGAAAACTATATTTCGCAATGCTCAGAAGCTGAATTAGTAGCTAAGGAAAGTCCTGAGAAATGGTCTAAGAAAGAAGTATTGGGACATCTGATAGATTCTGCCCAAAGTAATATTCGCAGAATGGTAGTGGGGCAATACCAAGAAAATGCACACATCATTTATCGACAAAACGAATGGGTGAAAGCCGCTGATTATCAACATTATGATAGCAAAGATTTACTTCAATTGTGGGTATTGTTAAACAAGCATTTTTGTAGGGTGTTGCTTAATTTACCCAAAGAGAACTATGGCACTATCACAAATTGGGGAAATGCAACGACCCCTATGTTAGGACAAGAATTGGTAACCCTTGAATTTGTGGCAAATGATTATGTTCGCCACCTCGACCATCATTTGAAACAATTAGGACTTTTGAGTGATGAGTTTTGAGTGTTGAATGTGGAGTGAATTTAGAAAGCTGAATAAAGCGAATCCTGAAGGGGTGTGAGAATTATAGACAAGAAAATAGCAAATAAGATAAAACTTCGAAGGGGTGATACAGGAATTCTTTACAACCTTTATTTCACCCTTTCAGGGTTTTGTAAACCACAATGCAATCATTGTTATAATCCTGACATCCCTTCGGGATTTACATTTCCCTTTTATGCTTTATTATTAATTCCTCTTGTTCTTTAGCCTCCGCCAATTTCCACCAAGGTAGATAGGGGTAAGCATGGTGTTCGTGATGATAACCAAAAAAATAGCAAGAAATAAACGCCACAACATGGTTTAGTTTCTGGCTACGCGCTTTGTGGACGTCGTGGGCTTCGTGTTCACCACGGTGAGGGAGGTATGTGCCAAAATAAAAAAGCTGTAGGGTACTCAGAATAGCAGGAATTTCCCAAAATAGAATGAGATTTTCCATCGGATACACCAGCTTCAATAAATTATAAGTAATAGCCATTAACAAAATCTGCCAGAAGGTTACATACTCTAAGGCAAACTTCAAATACCATCTGAAAAATCCTCCTGCATAATAATCTGGATCTTCGTCGGTCACTACGTTTTTGTGGTGCAGATGATGCTTCCTTGATAATTTATAATAATTATTAAAGGCAAAAAGCGTAGCACAGACAAAGCCAATGGCATTATTCAATCGTTTGTTATCGGGTGTCACTACGCCATGAATTGCATCGTGAGCAGTAATAAAAATGCCTGTGTACAACTGCATTTGTATTAATACAAAAACATACACCAAAGGATTAGCGAAATCGATTGGATAATTCAATAAATATAGTAGCGACAAAGCCCAAAGCGAAATAATGCTAATGGCAAAAAATAGTCCTTTATGTTTCATGGAAAAGATGTACCTGAGCAAGTAATTACAGTTTAATACTTTAAAAACTCATTTATCCGTAACTTTGTTATGAAGATAACAACAAATCATTGCTTCACTTTTTGTATTAGGAATGGCAAAATTAGAAAAAGAACTACAACAGGCAATTGTTTCAATGCCTCAGAAAGATAAAGATAAATTATTATTAAGGCTTATTGGCAAAGATGAGATATTGATTGAGCAATTAACCTTTACCTTGGTAGAAGAAGGACTGACGATTGAGTCGAGGCGAGAAGATATCAAAATCATCATTGATACTTTATACGATACGCCTGTTTTCTCATCGGGTTATTTGATGATGGATATGCGTAATACCAACGCTCAGATTACTCGTCATGTAAGAGTCACGAAAGATAAATATGGGGAAGTAGAATTGACGCTGAAGCTCTTGAAAGATTGTTTTGAGAAACAACTAAAATGGATAGAAAAGTACAATTCAAAGTCTGATACGCTAGCCCTTTATATCGTAAAACGAGTTGATTTTTTATTAAAAAAGGTCGTAAAACTTCACCCAGATATTCAGTTTGACTTTCATGCTGATACTAACACTTTGTTAGAATATGTTTACAAGTATGGCACAGCGCATTATGCTAGAGAAATGGGCTTGCCAAAAATATTTGAAATCGCTGAGTAATATCCACATACCATGAATCAACCAGAACACTTAGCGACATTTATCCAGACTATCCATGAAAGTCTGCTTGATAATTCTTTCGTTAAAATATCATTAGGCAATTATAAAGGTGCTGAAGAACAACTCAAGAATATTTATATCAAAAGAGTTTTAATAAAAAAAGAAGAGAAACTTAGTTTTACATATCGCTATAAAACCCGTGATATTGTAAAAAACTTTGGTGTAGCAGAAGGCATCGGTTTAATAGAAAAAGCTTTACAAGAAGGCTTTAATATTGCTACGCTTTTTAGCACACAGTTTGATTTGATTATAGAGAAAATCAATCAGAAAACAGTACTTCGAAAAAATGCTTCTACCAATCCTAATGCTACTTCTTTAGAACATGACAAGGCTAAAAATCGCTTAATAAAACCGCAAGAAAAGCCTTATTTGCATGAATTGAAGATTACAGATGAAGAAGGGAATGTCTATAAAAATGCACAAGATAAATATCGACAGATAAATCATTATGTAGAAATTCTAAGCTCGTTAATCAAAGATATTCCTACGCAAAACCTTTTGAAAGTAGCCGATATGGGTTCGGGGAAGGGATATTTAACCTTTGCTTTGTACGACTACCTGACGAATGTGTTGAAGCTAGAAGCAGAGGTAACAGGCGTAGAGTTTAGACCCGATATGGTGCAATTGTGTAATCGTATTGCCCAAAATACGGGTTTTGAGAAGCTTAATTTTGTAGAAGGCACCATTGAAGACTATAATAGCATTGGCACGAATATTTTAATTGCTCTTCATGCGTGCGATACCGCTACGGATGATGCTATTTATAAAGGAATCACGGCTGAAGCTGATTTGATTGTGGTAGCACCATGTTGTCATAAACAGATTAGAAGAGAAATCGAAAAACATAAAGCCAGTAATGAATTAGACTTCCTGACAAAATATGGTATCTTTCTGGAACGTCAGGCAGAAATGGTGACGGATGGTATCAGAGCAATGATTCTGGAATATTTTGGGTATAAGACCAAGGTATTTCAGTTTATTTCGGATGCCCATACGCCTAAAAATGTATTTGTAGTAGGTATCAGGAACCCGAAAGCCCAACAAAAGAACCCAGAGATTTTAGAAAAACTAAAAGCCACCAAAGCATATTTTGGTATTGAATATCATCATTTGGAGAAACTGTTTCAATTGTGAGTTTTTGGTTAGTGAGTTGTGAGTTAGTGGGTTGCGAATTGTGAGTTAGTGAATTATTAGTTAGTGAATTTTTAATTGATAATTAATTAACTTTTCTACGTTGATAAGTAATACCAACAATTTACAATTCCTCTTAACTCACAACCCACTAATTAAAAACTCACTAACTCACAACCCACTAACTCACAACTAGTAACCATACCCATGAAAAAAAACACTGACATAGACAAGCTTTTAGCTGAGGAAAGCCAACATATTGAAAAGCTTCACCAAATTGTTGAAGATACGATTAAATCAGAACGCCTTATTGTGGAGGATAAATTGAATCCACCTACTGAAAAGGTTACCAGAGGACAAGCTATTTCTGATAAAGTAGCCAAATTTGGAGGGAGCTGGAAGTTTATTATCATATTTGTTACCATCCTTACGGTATGGATAGCTTTTAATAGCTTGATAATTGCAAAATTCCGATTTGACCCTTATCCTTTTATTCTGATGAATTTGGTTTTATCATGTATAGCGGCGTTGCAAGCCCCTATCATTATGATGAGCCAAAACCGACAAGAAGAAAAAGACAGGATAGAAAGCGAAAACGATTATTTGGTTAACTTGAAAGCAGAAACCCAAATCAGGAGTTTACAGCAAAAGATGGATTTATTGTTAGAAGAACAAATCAAAACACTTTTTGAAACACAAGCCAAACAATTTGCTTTGCTAAATGAGATTAATAAGAAGTTGGATAAAAGCACTAATAAACAATAAGCGTGAATGAAAGAGGAATTCTATGAGCAAACTTTTGAGAAAATAGATTTTTCAAAACAAGCAATTACCCATAAAGAATACGATAGCTGCACCTTTAAAAACTGTGATTTTTCTAATGCTAATCTTTCCAATAACGATTTTATAGATTGTACTTTTGAAAGTTGCAACCTTAGTAGTGCTAACATCAATAATACCAGTTTAAAAACCGTAAAGTTTATTGATTGTAAAATAATAGGGGTAGATTTCAGCATTAGTAAAGAGTTTTTGTTTGCGGTATATTTCAACAATTGCTCCTTAAATTATACCTACTTTTTCAAAAAGAAACTTCAGAAAACGAAATTTGATAATTGTCAGATTCAGGAAGCAAATTTTACCGAAGCAGATTTGACGGGAGCTTCATTCAATCAATGCGATTTGTTAAATACTGTTTTTGAACAAACCAATTTATCAAAAGCAGACTTTAGGAGTGCAGAACATTTTGCGATTAATCCTGAGAAGAATACCCTCAAAAAAGCCAAATTCTCTTATGATGGTCTGAAAGGATTGTTGTATCAGTATGATATTGTGATAGAGTAAGTTGATTGTTCAAAAATGGTTAATTATCTTTGAAATAGTATCTAAAAAGGCAGACAATTAAGTAATCAATACAATTGTAGAAACGTTTATATTTATCGTAAATAACGGATAATTAGGAATACTACCGCGACTGCGGACGATTCGCCAATCACTATTAATAATCTTCCTCTATGTTCATCTTAACTTCAACCAACACAATTGCCAATCATTTTATCGCTGAATTGCGTGATGTAACCGTTCAACAAGATGCGATGCGTTTCAGAAGAAATATGGAGCGACTAGGAGAGGTATTGGCGTATGAGATTTCTAAAACGCTTGGTTATGAAAAGGCTTTTATTCAAAGTCCGTTAGCCATTGCTAAAACAGAACTTTTGAGTCAACAACCTGTTTTGGTAGCTATCTTACGGGCTAGTTTGCCTTTCCACCAAGGGTTTATTAATGTATTCGATAAGGCACAAAATGCATTTATTGGGGCATATCGTGGCAAACATCGGGCAGACGAAACATTTGATATACAAATGGATTATTTGGCAAGTCCAGACCTAACGGGCAAAACCATTATTTTAATAGACCCCATGTTGGCAACTGGTAAATCTTTGTTGAAATCATACGAAGCACTATTATCCTACGGCAAGCCTGCCAAAGTAATTATTGCTGCTGCTATAACCGCCCCCGAAGGATTGGCTTATTTGCAACGAAATATGCCCGAAGCCGAGTTTTTTGTAGGAACAATAGATGACCATCTGAATGAAAAATATTACATCGTTCCGGGCTTAGGCGATGCTGGAGACTTAGCTTTTGGCTTAAAACTATAGTTTTTCTCGTAACAAACTAATGCCTACTTCACAAGAAAGGCATTTTTTGATAGTACAAAACTGATTAAACCATTCGATACCCGCTTGGGAATCAAAAGCTGTTTTCATTGGCAAATCCAACGTTTGCCAATGTTTGGTAATTTTATTGTTTTCAGCAGGCAATTCTTCTAAAAATCGGATAGCCTTTTCAAGATATCTTTCATCATCTTTTTGTTTGCTATAAGCCACTAGCAACGGTACAACGGTGTTGATGACGATATTTTCTACCGAAGTTTCACCAATAATCGCCACTTTTCCCGTTGCTTTCTTCCCAAAAACATAGTGTTCTTGCCAATAGCCCGATTGTTCTATTTTAAAGGTCTTGGAAACATTTTCGATGTTGTCGAGGTGCAGGATTACCGAAAACAAATTAATATTTTCTTGAATGAGCTTAGCAAATTGTGCTAGCCTTACTGTCGGGAAATTAGCGGGTCTTAGCCGTAAATATTTCCATTCGTGCGTCCCAAGTATATTGTCTTGCAGTTGGTATTTCGTTGAAAGAAATTGAAACTCCTTCGCTAGTTTTGTTTGATAATCGTCTTCAAAACTATTCGCAGATAAAAAACCAGCTACTCCGAAAAGCAATGCTTCAAGCTGAAAAAGGTTATCACGATGCTTGGCAAGTATTTTTAAGGGCAAAGCTTTTGCTAAGCGAAAAAAGGGCTCAGCATTCAGTTTAAACCCAAAGTTTTTGGCCAATGTTTGATAAGCCGTTTCTTCCCAATCTTGTTTGTTTTCAGCTAAATACTGATGCACAAACAGGGCTTTATTTTCTAATCGCTGCATCAACACCTTGTCTAGCATAGCGTATTTTTTCAAGGCAGATACTTTTTGGAACTGCGAATAACAGGCCATTGGCTGTTTGCTTTCAAGCAAAGCCTGATATTTTTGTGCCAAAGAATAATCCGTCTTATCAGAAAGAATCAGTGTTGGAATTTTGGTTTGGTCGCTTCTTACGATAGATTGGTCATCTTGCCAAACCACATGAAGAATTACATTCTGATATGCCACATCAGCATCATGGGCATGGATATTCCAATCAGAAGATTTTACATGGATTTCAACAGTACCAGCCCATTCTACCTCGTCAATTAATAATCGGGCATCTTGAAAATCTGCCCCAGCATTGGTGTTAGGTTGTCCAATTCTTAAAACTTGAATTGTTTCATTGTCAGTAGTTTGTAGGCAAGATTTGTCAAAATATTGAAATTGCCATAGAAAGTGTAGAAAGGCTTCGTTCATGGTATTAAAGTATTAAGTGTATGAACAAAAATAATGACTTTGATGGATTTGTGGATAATAGTGGGGGATATTTTTTAATTGATTAAGAATCGTCTTATTGTTAGAAATGTTATTTTTGATGTAATAAAAGAAGAATATGAAAACAGAAAAGAATATTCTAACCCTTGATGAATTTAAGGATAAGTATTACGGCAAACGTGGCTCAGCACGGCGAGAGAAATTAGAAAAAGGGTATAAAAATTTTAAAGAATTGTTGAACTTGGTTTAGGCGGATATTTAGATGTTTCAATAAAACTTTGAGTAGCATTTACCTTGTTAATAAATACTACTCATCAAACACACTTACCAAACATAAGTAGCCACCATGCCTGCTTCTAAAGTCTGCACTGCTTTTTTGCCTTGGTATGAAATATTGAATTTCTGAGGCTTAATACTTTCATTTTGTACAATCAATACCTTTTTGCCTGTTGGCGTTTTGAATGCTACATTTGTTAACGTCATCGTACTGTTAGAGGCTATTCTTACAGAATTTGGTCGGACAAATTTAGAGGCATGGGCAATGATATAATAAGCAGGATTACGGATAATATTATTTTTATCAATCGTAATCGCTCCTAAACATTCCGTACAGCCACCTTCGGTATGTGGGTTTTGCTTAGGGTCAGCGGCTAAGTTCCATTCCAACACCGTTTTACACCAATTTCGTGGGCCACCGATAATCAAACTTTTGATATGCCAGCCTAAATCTCCTGGGAAATTCCCTGGGCTACCAATCCATTGTTCCGTAAAATATAGGTTTTTATCAGGATGCGCATTGTGAACATCCGTTAAAGCGTGGATACTTCCGCCATATAAATGGAATGCGGAGCCATCAATGTATTTTTTAGCTTCGGGGTCGTCTAAAATACTGATAGGATAATCTGGGCGGTCGGCATTATGGTCATAAATAATAATTTTCGTATCTATTTTCGCTGTTTTGAAAGTTGGGCCAAGGTGTTTTTTTACAAACAATGCTTGTTCTTCTGGCAACATCAACAAACTTGGATTATTACCAGGGTGTAATGGCTCATTCTGAACAGTCATGGCATCTATTCTGATACCTTCCTTTTTCATTTCTTGTACATATTTAGCCAAATATTTAGCATAAGTAGTATAATATTCGGGTTTCAAACTTCCGCCTTTTGAACTCCCATTCGTTTTCATCCACGTGGGTGGTGACCACGGCGAAGCAAGAATTTTAATGTCGGGATTAATAGTTAAAATCTGTTTTAATACAGGGATAAGATATTGTTGGTCGGGAGCAAGGCTGAATTTAGCTAGTTCAGTATCTGTTTGTCCGTTAGGCAAATCATCATAAGAAAAAACATGGTCGTCTAAGTCCGAAGCACCCACACTAATTCTTAAATAACTGACGCCAATATTGTTGTTATTGGTAGCAAAAAGCTCTTTTAATAAAGTACTTCTTTCATTAGCCCCCATTTGATTAATCAACATCGCACTACCGCCCGTAAGGGTAAAACCAAAGCCATCCATTTTCTGAAAGGTTTTACTTTCGTCTACGATGATACTCGGTAACGTATTGGTGGTAACTTCAAAATTAAAAGTCTTTGCTTGCTTCTGGAATAAGATAGATTTATCAGGACTTGTCAACCAAATTTCTGCATTTTTAGATTGAGCCTTTATATCAAAATGGTTAATGAAGCATAAGCCAATGATGAAGATGATATTGTAAATTTTTTTCATGTTAAAAAGATTATTTTGCACAGAGATTGTAACGGAGTGCAAAATAATCTTTTTTGTTGAGGAAGTATTATCCTGCCTTATTTGTTTTATGTAACTAATGACTGTAGATTGGTTTTGGGGAGGCTACTAAAGCCCAGCTTTTATTTGTTCCATTAAAAAAGTATGATATTTTTCTAGTTTCTTCTGTAACTGTGTTAACTGATTTTTAGAACCCAAATAGACGATATTTCGCTGATGAATGCTTTCAGGAACGATATCTAAAAGACTTTGCATACCATCAGACGACAATCCGCCTGCTTGCTCAATGACAAAAGCCAGCGGATAGCATTCATACAACAATCTTAGTTTACCCTCTTTTGCTTTTCGGGTTGGTGGATACATATAAATACCACCTTTGAGGAGGTTTCGGTGGAAATCGCCGACTAAAGAACCAATATAACGAGCCATACAACCCGAATGCTTACGCATATCTTGAATAAATTCTTTGACAGGATTGGTAAATTCTTCAAAGTAGGCCTCGTTTACCGAATAAATTTTACCATCCTCAGGCATTTTTATATCAGCGTGCGACAGAAAGTATTCTCCTAACGAATTTTCATAAGTAAACGCATTCACCCCTTTGCCAGTAGTATAAACCATGATGGTCGACGAGCCATACAGAATATATCCTGCCGCCACTTGCTTGCGTCCGCCTTGTAAAAAATCATCTTCAATCGCAGGTGTACCTATATCGCTCACGCGCCTATAAATCGAAAAAATGGTTCCGATAGAAACATTTACATCAATATTCGACGAACCATCTAGCGGGTCCATCGCTACTACATACTTAGCATTATAATTCCCTGTTTGAATAATCTCATCATCTTCCTCAGAAAGAATACCCACTACTTCACCCCCATTTACCAATGCCCGAATAAATCGGATATTAGCAATCATATCCAGTTTTTGTTGCGCTTCCCCTTGAATGTTTGAACTTCCTAAAGCGCCCGTAATATCAATCAAGCCTGCTCGATTGATTTCACGATTAATGATTTTGGAAGCAAGGGCAATGTCTCTTAACAATTGTGAAAGCTCGCCTTTTGCATAAGGGAAAGCTTCCTGTTGACGATTAATAAATCTATCAAGCGTTGTGCCAACAGGTAAAGCTAGTGTCAGATTATTAGTCATAGTATAAAGGGGTATATTAGCTGTGAGATATGAGTTTTGAGCCGTGAGCTTTGAACTGTCAGCTTTCGGTCATCGGATTTTTTTAGCTTTGAGCTGTCAGCCGTGAGTTATGAGCTTTGGGATTTCAGCTTTTAAATATTAAGTAAAATATATGCACGTATTGAATATACAAGTACTGAATTTGGTTTTTTATGCAAATCGGTGCTAAATCTCAAATCTCACTGCTCATAGCTCAAAGGTAAAAAATCCGACGACCGAAAGCTGACAGCTCAAGGCTCATAGCTACAAAGCAATTCTCATATAATTCTCCTCAAAAGCCTTCGCTAAACTTTTAGCTTTTTGGTCATAAGCATCTTTGTCTTCCCACGTGTTTTTAGGGTTAAGCAACTCTGTAGGCACATTCGGGCATTCTTCGGGCATTTCTAAACCAAATATATCATGTTTATTGAAATTTATATGCTCGAAATTACCTTTTAATGCTGCATGAATCATCGCACGGGTATAAGTCAATTTTATTCTTGACCCTACACCATAACCACCACCCGACCAGCCAGTATTGACTAGCCAAACTTGGACGTTACCAGTCTTAATTTTCTCTCCCAGTAAATGGGCATATTTAAGCGGATGGAGTGGTAAAAAAGCAGCCCCAAAACAAGCAGAGAAAGTGGCTTGTGGTTCTTTAATACCCATTTCCGTACCCGCCAATTTAGAAGTATACCCTGCTACAAAGTAGTACATGGCTTGCTCAGTACTCAATTTTGAAATAGGCGGTAATACCCCAAAAGCATCTGCCGTAAGAAAGAAAATATTCTTCGGTGCATTGCCTACCGAAGGCATCGCTACATTCGGAATAAAATTAATCGGATATGCCGTTCTAGTATTTTCTGTGACACTTTGATTGCTATAATCCACCGTTTTTGTACCTGCAACGAAACGGGTATTTTCTAAAATAGCACCATAGCGAATAGCCCTAAAAATCTCTGGTTCTTGTTCTTCGCTTAGGTTAATCACTTTAGCATAACAGCCACCTTCAAAATTAAAAACTTGCTTGTCGTCCCAGCCATGCTCGTCGTCGCCAATCAGGTTTCTGTGAGGGTCGGCCGACAAAGTAGTTTTTCCTGTACCAGACAAACCAAAGAATAAAGCCGTGTCGCCATCCTCACCAATATTGGCAGAGCAGTGCATCGAAAGCACCTTTTTCTCCTCAGGAAGAATAAAATTCAGTACGGTAAAAATTCCCTTTTTCATTTCCCCTGCATAAGCTGTTCCGCCAATCAGGATGATTTTTCGGCTAAAATCAATAATGGTAAAATTACTTTGTCGAGTACCATCTATCGCTGGATTTGCTTCAAACTCAGGAACGTTCAGAATTATCCATTCAGGCTCAAATGTTTCTATTTCACTTATCGTGGGTCTGAGGAACAAATGATGGCAAAACAGATTGTGCCAAGCCAATGTGTTGATAATTACAACATTGATACGATGTTCGGGACTAGCACAAGCATAACTATAACGAGCATATAGCTTTTTATTAGCTACAAATGTTAACATTTTTTGATAAAGTGCCTCAAATTTATCAGGGTCAAAGGCTTGGTTAATTTCGCCCCAATTTACAGTATCCGCTGTCTTGTCGTCATAGACAGTAAACTTGTCTTTTGGCGAACGCCCAGTAAACGTACCAGTGTCGCACATAAATGCCCCTTTGTCGGTAAGCGTTCCTTCTCCGTTTTTCAAAGCCTCTTCAATCAAGGTTGAAACACTGAGATTCAAGTGAATATCAGCATGAAGGCTTAGGGTGGGGTGGTTCACTTTTGGTTTAGCGATAGGGCTAAAGTTAGAAGTAAGCGTATCATTTTTCATGTTTGTAATTGTTAATTTGATCAAAAAGAAACTGAAAATATTGAAGCCTTCGAAAGCCTTACAAAAGTATATTAGAT
>NZ_JBWKYN010000138.1:0-15722 GCF_059423785.1 Arcicella sp. GW458-12-2-14-TSB2
CGATAACTTTCTTGGAAATATTTGTAATGAAATTTACTCAAAAAATCAAAGAACGTTTATTTTATGAAAGCTAATAAGTCCCTCGCTACGAATTTGTTTTATTTTAAGCGTTCCTTTCCCAAGGCTGTTGTCTTCACCAGACCTCATCCAACAAAGGAAATTACTGTTGCCTAACACTCTTCCATTTCTTCTGAAAGACAAGTACAAGCTTTGATAAAAAGGATTTTAATTCATTAAACGTTCAGAGAACGTTTTTATCTTTCATTCGATTTGCCCTTACAGAACAAATTGAATAAGTTGCATAATAATCATAAATTATACCTCAAGTTTAAAATAAGGCAATCCATTCACTTTCTGCTCCTCCATAATATTTTAAAAAACCTTCTTTTAATTTCGGTGGTAATGACTTTCGTTTTGATAATTCTTCTACACTATCAATTAATGTGTTAATATCTAAATTTGGATTGTCCTTCTTTATTTGAGAAAGCTTTAGTTTCAGGTTTTCTATTATTTTATTTTGCTTTTTTATTTCTTTTGTATGGTTTTCTTCTATCTCTTTAATATGATTGTTCAAGTCTTTAATAAATGTACCCATTTCATCCGACATGCCGGAAAGTCGATTTAATAAAAATAAAGATTTTTTGATTACTAAATTATCCTGATTATGAGGATAACCATAAATATGGTCAATTTCGCTCCAAGCTTCTTCATAAATTGTCCTTACTTGAATTTCTACAAAATATTTTTCTTTTGAAGGTTGAGTTTCAATTATATAATGGATAGAACGATAACCTTTATCGTGAACTTCGAATACAACTGCATCTTTTATATTTGCTTTATAATGTTCAAGTTCGTCTCCCTTTCTATGGTAAATAACAGGTGTTTCCTTTATTACCCAATGGTCTTCTATTGCCTCATGTATTGACAAGTATTGTTCTTTAAATATGTGAATCGCTCTAAAACCTATTAAATCGGTTAATTCTTTATTATAGTTTTGAAGATCAATAATTCTATTTTGGTCTCTAATCTTTTTTCTTATTATTTTTTCTATTACATGTTCAGAATCTTTTATCCTATACCTTATTGAATGTATGTTTTTAATTTTAAGTAGTATATTCAAAATATAAGTTGCAGTAGCTTCTAATTTTGGTTTCAGCTTTTCATAGTCATTATAGATATTACATAAGTCATTCCATTGAAGACCTGTTGCAGAAAAATCTTCATCTTTAATTTTATACTTTTCAAAGAAATCTTTTTGAGACATTAATGGTGTTCGCATATTGATATATGTTATTATTAATATTAGATATTTCAAATAAATATAAAAAAATGCTGTCCTAAAACCTACTTATCAAGTAATGTAAATTCATCGAAATTTCATTTTCGATGAATTATATGTTAGCAGACTTAAACAATACTTTTCTTTAAGTTATCTCATTAGTTTTTTGACTAACGCTCTTCCATTTGTTCTTAAAGACAATTGGAAGTTTTGATGAAAACGTTAAACGTTTTATCTTTCATTCGACTTGCCCTTGCGGAACAAATCGAATAGCGTGAATTTTGCTTTTGTCATAAAAATCAAGCGCAAAATATTTATCGCACTAAAACAGTATCTACTACTTTATCATAATCATAGTTAACAGGCACTTTTAATACTAAATTCTGTCTTTTAAGTAAAATAAATGGTTCTCCTTTATTCTTTTCAATAGTATCTCCTACTGCCACTGCATTATATAACTCTCTACTACTTATTGCTGGACTAAATTTTTTAGTATACCAGTGTGAGGTTGAGTCTAAATCTATACATTGATATGTGTATAGACCCTTATCTCCTTCGTTTTCGTTAGGCTTTGCAGTAAGAATATACAAATAAGATTTATTTACAAACTCCTCAATAGTAGCCTTTATCCACAAAGGTTCAATTATAAATTTGAAAACAAGTATTCCTATAAATCCTAATATTGGGAATATTAAATCTTTATTTTTCATATGATTTCATTTTAGGAATGTTGTTCGGCTAATTTCAGCAGCAACACCTGCTTCGATATCAAAAGTTAAATATAATGTTTGAAAGCATAGGTAAAGGGAAACGATTATTTTTAAAATCAAGTGACCTTGAATAACCAATTCCAAAACCAAATTATGCCGATGTACTTCCTTACCCAAGACTGGTGTCTTCACCAACCCTCATCCAGTAAATGGAATTGCTATCGCCTAACGCTCCACCATTTGTGCTGAAAGACAAGTACAAGCTTTGATAAAAATGATTTTAATCCATTAAACGTTCAGAGAACGTTTTTATCATTCATTCAATTTGCCCATGCGGAACAAATCGAATAGCGTGTGAATCTCTTATCCCTAGCGAGGGACTTAAGTCCCTCGCTAGGGATAAATATATTGATTATCAGGAATTTTTACCCAAGGCTGGTGTCTTCCCCAGCCCTCATCCACCAAAGGGGATTCTAATGCTCTTCCATTTACCCTTCCGCAACAAATCGAATAGCTAGAGCATTAAATTAGCTTTTCTACATATATTGTGATAGATTTTAAGTTTTGAAGAAATAAAACATGAATTATTCTTTTGCTGCTGGTTGCTTTATTTTTCTAGCGTTTGTTGTTTATATAAACCTACAACATAATATTAAAAATGCTAAAACGTGGTTTAGTAGCTTTTTGATTTGTGTGGGTTTAGCATTAATAGAGCGAGATTTGTATGAAAAATACCCGAATTTTGTGGCGTTAAGTGAATGTAGCCGTTTTTTAATCGCACCATGTTTATATTTTAGCATAGTATATTTTACACACCCTAAGTATCACTTTTCTAAGTACGATTTACTGCATTTTATCCCGTTTGCGATATTTACTTTTTTCGCTTTTAGTTTTTTGATACAGCATAAATATCCCATCATATCTTCACCCCAATTAAGCAGATACCTTGGTACAGCCGTATTACTTACATTAAGGTTGCAAATAATTGTATATTGGACGATGTCATTTGTCTTATTAAGAAGACACCGAAAGGATATTAGGTTATTTTCCTCTGAAGATGCCTCGATAAATCTTGATTGGCTATTGAGGCTATTGTTTGTTATTTTGGCAATCATCCTTATCGGAATGTTGAAATTCAAATCCTTACTAGGGTTTGATTATTTACCTGTCTTTTACAGTGTTGCTTGTGGTGCAATTGCCTATTACATTTTACAACAAAAAGAAATCTATCCATTCCCCGATACAATAAAAACAGAGATTCAAGAAATAATTGAAAACAATCATTCAAAAAAGAATACAATCCCACGGCTAAATGCACAAGAGGCCGTTTTATTGAAATTGAAATTGGAGTCCATCATGGAAAGCGAAAAACCATACTTGCAGAGTGATATTAACTTGTATCAATTGGCTGAAAAACTATCCATATCTACCCACGATTTATCCTTTTTGCTTAATGCTAGTCTTTCCATAAGTTTTAATAGTTTTATTAATCATTACAGAATAAATGAAGCCAAAAGACTTTTAATGTCTAGCAAACACACCTTTTTAAGCATTGAAGGAATTGGCTACGAAGCTGGCTTTAGCTCAAAGTCCGCATTTTTTACTTGTTTCAAAAAAGTTGTTGGCTGCTCTCCGTTGGAATTCAAGAAAAATCAGGATATAACCTAGCTTTTTAGTTCAATTGGATAATTCTGAACTTTTTGCTGTGGCTTCACGGATAGATTTGTGTTTTGAAAATTAAAAAATTTGAAACTTAAAATCTGAAAAAGAAATGAATTATTTTAAAAAAATTGGTCTAATTATCTTTACAGGCTTAGTCTTCGTAAAAGTAGTAAGTAGGTTATGCTCCTTCGTTTTAAAGCCAATTCCCCTATTATTCCTAATTATTCCAAGTCTTATAATGTTGGTTTGTTATGTTGCATACTCATTGTGGTGGGTAAAAAGAGAAAAGGATTTTACGAAAATTTACAAAACCAACATCGCAATACTGTGTGGTGCTATTGCCCTTGATTTGATTAGTTTTTGTTGGCAAAAATTTTTCCATTTTCAGTTTAATGTGCCATTAGGCATGTTAGATTTGCCTTTTACTGAAATTGATGATGTTTCGTTGATGTGGGCATTTTTCGGAAGGTCGTATCCATTTATTGTAACCATTGGTCTATTGCAAATGGCGGGTTCATTATTGCTACTTTTCTCAAAAACCAGAAGTTTGGGAGTTTTTATGCTCTTACCAATCATGTTAACGATTCTAAGTATCGATATTTTTTACCATTTAGACTTTGGGGTGCTTAGTCATGCCATCATGCACGTCCTTGCCTTGTTTTATCTGCTCTTTCAAGATGTTGAAAAATTAAGAGATTTCTTTTTTTCCACAAACTGGAATACTTCTCATTTGCTTTCAACAAGCCCCATTATTAAAACATCGTTACGATTAATTATTTTATTTTTACCCCTGTTCTTGGTCTTATTACGTCTTCCAAGAGATAAAAACGCTCAACTTACAGGGAAGTATCAAGTACAAAAATTAGCAATTAATGGTATTGATAAAAAAGCAAAATCAGTGTATGACAGTACCTTAACAAGGGTTTATTTTGATGTAGTCAATGATATTGTATTTGATTTCAACACCACCAATACTCGATTTATAGGTACTTATGAGTTAAATGAAGGTAAGATTATTGCCAAATGGCATTATCCTAGAAAGGATATTCCCCCATTTACAGGCAATATAACAATTGAAGAAAACCGTCGAATACTTTCGGGAGTAATGGGTAAAGATACTTTGGAGATAGTGTTGGAAAGATAAAAATAACTCATGGCATGACTCAGAATCATCTTGATAATAGACGGATTTCTGTAAGTCATGCCATGAGTTATTTTGACAAATCATCTTCCATTTGTTCTGAAAGACAAGAGGACGTTTTGAGAAAAGTATTTTTTATCTTTCATTCGATTTGTCATCGTAGAACAAATCGAATAGCGTGAATACTAAGTTCAATAACAAAATAAAGAATGTACAATTTTAGTGCAAAACCAGCATTATTGTTTAGTATAATAAGCTTTCACTTTAAGGCTGTTTACATAAGTGAGTGTATTCTTATCAATTGTAATTGTATCTGGTTGTGGATTTGTAGTTTGGACTAATAATTTTGTTGAAGAAATTCTCTTAAATGAAAATGTTTTAAAAGTAGAGCTTTCTAATTCAATTTTATTATACTTTAAATAACTATCAATTTTATTGTCGTCTTTAAAATCTAAATAATAGTACATATCCTTGTTAGTAACAGGACTTTTAATAGCAAATCTTATCCAGCTAGTACCCGTCAATTCATCTTTACTTGGTATAGCTTCTTCCTTCTTACAACCAAATAATAGAATAAGAGATAGCGAGGCAATTAGTAGTTTTTTCATTTTTGTAGTGTATTTATTTATTGTTAAGTTTTCGGTGATTGAATGGGCATATTTCGATGAACATGTCTTTATAGATGTAATTTATTTACTATAGACTTATCAAAAATAGCCTATCGTCATGGTTTTTTCAATAAGATAAGAATATTAACAAGTGATTTTTTATTAAGCGGTATGTGTCACAAGGACAAAACCTACCTAAGTACCTCCGTATGAGTATCAAAGTACATATTAGCCTCTTTGAAATGCTCTTTTTTGTATTTATTCAAAAAGTCTTTTCCCAAGAATGTACCTGCTATTTTATTTAATGGAATAATGAAAAGTTCTGATGGATCAGATGCTACTCCACCGATACCGATGATGATAAATACCTTTTGGTTTTTATTACTTTCGTATTTTCTATACTTTTCTAACTGGCGTTCTGTACACCATTCAACACCATTTTTATAGTAGTCGCTTCTGTATTTACACTCCACTGCAAAAGTTGTGTTAACATCGTGCCATTGAAAACGCATGGTAAAATCTGGATTTGAATTACTTTCAGGATACACGCCATTGACAGATTTATCACTCCTCCAATCAGCAAGCGTAAAATACTTTTTTGCAAATTTCTGTATTACATACCCCTCAAAATCATGCCCTTTTTGTAAATCACTTTGGGTGTCTTTATGCGGTTTTTCTTGTTGGGTGGGTGTTGGCTCATTGATTATTTTATGTGTTTCAGCCAAAGGAGTTTCTTTTTGATTGATAATTATAATCCCTACAATAATAGCCAATACGCCAATGATAATCAGTGTAATCCCTAATGTCATTTTATTTTTCATGGTTTAATGAATGATTTTATACTATGCCTACTAAATTAATGGCTTTTGTGGTACGTTATCAAACTGAGAAGAGAGGTTGGAGAGCTACATAGTTGACGAGGAGGCTCATTAGTAGCGATTTAATAGGGTGTTCTAAATTTCTATGGAAAGCATGGTCAGTGATGTTGCCTAAGTTGAACTTTCTGATGTATAGCTGTGTGGTCATTTGTAGATTTTGATATAAAGTAAGATGTCGCAATTTCGCTAAAACTTTACAAAAAACAAAACAGCGTAATATACTACTGTGTTCTTATGTTCAATTTAATAGCGTCAGCAATGCGTTTGTAATTGAGTCCTTGTTGGTATTTTCACCAATAACCTTTGTGTAAGCAGTAAGCAAGAAATAATTTAATGATTTACCTTAATACTGACTTGTATTATCTCGGATAGTTTTGACGCAGTATTTAATTTGGAACGTGGAGGATATGCCTTAAATAAAAAAAACTCCAAGCAGATGCTTGAAGTTTTTAGTTGTGGTCTCGTAGGGATTCGAACCCCAAACCTCCTGATCCGTAGTCAGGTGCTCTATCCAATTGAGCTACGAAACCATCTTGTGGTAATGTTTTCCCGTTGTTTCGGACTGCAAAGGTAGTAGGTTATTTTTCTAATCCAAAACAAAAAAGACGAAAAATTTAAACTTTTTTGTAAGTTTCTGATTTTTAGGAAATTAAAATTGAAAGTTTTTTTGTTAGCTTTCGGCTATCGGTCTTCGGATGTCGGCTTTTGATAGTGGGCTTTTGGATGTCAGTCTTCAGCTTTCGGATTTTTTGCTTTAAGGTATAAGCAATAATGTCTATTGCTTGTACCCTAAAGTTTTTACCCGCTGATTCTCGCTGATTGAATACGCAGATTTACGCTAATCTTATAAAGCTGATAGCTGACATCCGAAAGCCGAATGCCGAAGTCCGATAGCTCACAGCTGATAGCTCAAATCTCACAGCTTAATATATCTTCTCCTTCTGCTCTTTTACTTTTGCATCCGTGATATAATCATCGAAGGTCATTAGTTTATCTAAATAGCCTTTTGGTCCTAGTTCTAAGATACGGTTGGCTACTGTTTGCGTAAGTTGGTGGTCATGACAAGTGAAAAGGATAGTCCCTGTAAAATCCACCATACCGTTGTTTAATGCCGTGATAGACTCTAAGTCTAAGTGGTTAGTCGGCTCATCAAAGATGGCAACGTTCGCACCCGAAAGCATCATTCTTGAGAACATACAACGCTGTTTTTCACCTCCTGAGATAACAGTACATTTCTTCAAGGCTTCATCGCCTGAGAACAACATTCTACCCAAGAATCCACGAATAAACGATTCATCCTTTTCAGCAGAATACTGACGTAGCCAGTCTACCAAGTTTAACGAACCATCTTTGAAGTATTCAGCGTTATCGTTTGGCAAATAAGCCTGCGTAGTAGTTACACCCCATTTGTACGTTCCTGAGTCGGCAACACGTTCGCCCATTAGTACGTCGAATAAAGCACTTACTGCCAAAGAATCGCGAGAGAGTACTGCCAATTTATCACCCTTGGTCAATGTGAACGATACATCTTTGAATAAATAGCCACCTTCTGGGTTTTTTACCGATAGTCCTTCTACCGAAAGCAACTGGTCGCCCGCTTCGCGTTCTGGTTTGAAGTTGATAAATGGATAACGTCGTGACGATGGCTTGATGTCTTCCACCTGTAATTTATCCAACATTTTTTGACGCGACGTAGCCTGTTTCGACTTGGCAACGTTGGCCGAGAAACGACGAATAAATTCTTCTAATTCTTTACGCTTCTCATCAGTCTTTTTGTTTTGGTCAGCACGCTGACGAGCCGCCAATTGTGATGATTCGTACCAGAACGTATATGTACCACCGTATAGTTGGATTTTACCAAAATCTAAATCGGCAATGTGTGTACAAACGTTATCCAAGAAGTGACGGTCGTGAGAAACGACAATGACTGTATTTTTAAAGTTTGTCAAGAAGTTCTCTAACCATAGGATAGACTCGATGTCTAAGTTGTTGGTAGGTTCATCTAGTAACAAAATATCTGGCGAGCCAAACAACGCCTGCGCCAAGAGTACCTTTACTTTCTCAGAACCAGATACATCTTTTAGCAAAGTATAGTGCAAATCTTCTTTAATGCCTAGTCCACTTAACAACGAAGCGGCTTCTGATTCAGCCTCCCAACCGTTCATTTCGGCAAACTCAGCCTCTAAATCAGCCGCACGGTTTCCATCCTCCTCGGTAAAATCTTCTTTTAGGTAAATAGCATCTTTCTCGATCATGATATCGTACAGACGTTTGTTACCCATGATAACGGCTTGTAAAACAGGCACTTCTTCATATTCAAAGTGGTTCTGTTTCAACATCGACATACGTTCGCCTGGGTTCATCGTTACTGAGCCAGTCTGCGAGTCGATTTCACCTGATAAAATCTTTAAAAAAGTAGATTTTCCTGCACCATTGGCCCCGATAAGACCATAGCAGTTGCCTTCTACAAATTTGATATTTACTTCTTCAAAAAGTACCCGTTTACCAAAACGGAGTGATACATTTGATACGTTTAGCATTATTGTAAGTATTATTGCTGGATATAGACACCGACTAAAAAAATCGCTTTGTCATCTGTTTTTAGGTTGATTATGAAGGTTTTGACCCGTTTTTCTTATCAAAAAATCAATAATCAACAGCTTTGTATAAAAAATCATACAAAATTACGACAATGCACTGAATTGACACGATAAAAAGCTGATATTCAAAAATTATTCTTGATGCATTGATTGTAATGCCGTGGTTTGTGGCACGTAAAACACAACCTAACCACAATAGTAGGGGCAATCCCTTGCGGTTGCCCTTGTGTAGGAGAGCATCCGGTAACCGCAAGGGTTACCGCTACTTATAGTTCTTTGAAGATTTTCTACGATTAGAGGGTGATACGCCAACAAATAAAAAAACAACCCCACCTCCTCATTTCTCTCAAATTATTTCCCTATATTTAAACTATTGAAAACCACCCATTAAGATGAAAACAGACTACAAAGAAGGAGAACTACTAGAATTCAATGAAAATGGCGACACCAAGCTCTTTGGTTTAGAAAATACCGAAATGGTGTATGTGGAAAAAGAGACGTTTACTATTGGAGATAATAGTTCTGGCATTGAAGATGAAAAAGAAGTCACTATTACTTTTGATAAAGGCTTTTTTATAGGTAAATACCCCGTTACTCAACAACTTTATGAACGTATTACTGGAATAAATCCTTCACGTTTTAAGGGTAAATACAGACCTGTGGAATGTGTTTCTTGGAATGATATTTGTGTTGATAGTAAAGATAATGTTAGTTTTTTGAATCAATTAAATACCCAATTCGCAGATTCACAAGCTTCAATTGAAGGTAAATTTGCTTTACCCTCGGAAGCTCAATGGGAATATGCTGCCAGAGGAGGTAAGGCTTGGAATAATCCCAAATTTGTATATGCAGGTAGCAATAATATTCATGATGTAGCATGGTTTGAAGACAATGATAATAGGCAAACGATGCCAGTAGGGTTAAAACAACCTAATGCTTTAGGGATTTATGATATGTCTGGTAATGTATTAGAGTGGTGTAAAGATTGGTTTGTTTCAGATTACACATCGATACCACCCAATGGAGAAGCTTTTGAAAAATCAGGTACTAATCGGGTTTTGCATGGCGGCTTTTGGGACTCTCGAGCGGAGCGTTGCCGAGTGGCTTATCGCAGCGACAACAACCCAGAGCTTCGTTTTGTCGATTGCGGGTTTCGGTTAGTTTTCTTTCAAGTTTAAACCAAGAAATTTATCTTTTTGTTGAGCAGTGAGTGTAATGAATGAAGGAGTAGCGACCGTATTAATAAAACACCAAATTTAATTTGTTAATGATATGCAAGCATTTGAAAAATCTCTACAAATAAAAGGCTTTACCAAAATATCAAACAATATAGACCACATCAAAATCACCCTTGATAATCAACAAGATTTAAGGTATTTTTTTGAAAATGAGCGATTGGGCTTACATATCAGCGGGAAAAACCCAAATTTGGATGTTCAAGAGCTGTTGGAAGATAAAGAAATTGGTCAATACTTAGAGGTTTTGTATATTTCAGGTTCTATCTTAGAAGAAATAACGATTGATAGTGAAAACTTCCCTCAACTAAAGTTTATCAACCTAACTCAAAACGAAACTTTAAAAACAGTTACGCTCAAAAATTTATCATCGCTTGAAGAACTATATACACATCATTGCCCAGCATTAGAGAAACTATATTTAGCGGGTGAATTCCCCTCTTTAGCAAAACTGGATACATCATTTTGTATCCTTAAAGAACTAAACCTACCGTCTAGTCTCCTTAAATTATGGTATTTTAATTTTACTAAAAACAATATTGATAGCTCTGAATTTCTAAGTTTCGTGGCTGATAAAGCCAGCCAATTAAATATTGAGTATATCTTTTGGAGAGATAACCCCTTACCCGAAAGTTTTATAAATACCTTAGAAAGAAACGAAATAAGCGTTCTGAAAGCATTTTTTATTGGAAATCAAGTAAGTATTTATCGCAAAAAACTTATTCTTTTAGGAAATACCCAAGCGGGTAAAACAAGCTTATGCGATATTTTAAAAAACGAAAACCTAGCCAATGGCAATAGTACACATGGTGTAAATGTTTTTAGATATACCCTTAAAAATGATAGAATCGTTCAAGTGTATGATTTTGGAGGGCAAGATTTTTACCATAATGCTCATTTGTCTTTTTATAGCACCAACGCTCATTATTTATTGATTTATGGCAATGGTCAAGAAGATAAATATACCAGTATCCCTGCCAATGGTGCCAATAGAGCTGATGATATTTTTCCGATGGATTATTGGTTGAATAGTATAGCTGCTAATTTGAATTTATCGTCACTAGCACTACATAGTACGCCTACGCTAAACGACACATATCAGCAATCTCAGATTAAACTGGGCTTATTAGAAAACCTACTAGAAAACCAACAGCCTCAGTGGTTGAACCAAAAAGACTTATCATACAATTTTGTTGCCACAGATTTTTGGCATTTTCAATTAAGGAAAGTAGATGGTTCTCCTTTAAACAAACGTCAAAAAGGGAAAATTAAAGCTGAAATAGACCAATGGCTTTTAAAAGACTTTCGGCATGACCAACTCAGAAATGATATTTTAGCATGGGGAGACAGACTCCTTGAAGAAAAAACAAATGCTATATGGAAAAAAACTGACTTTAGTAACCAAAGGAATAAAAGGCTTACCGAGGATGAGTTAAAGCTTTTGCATGATAGCTATGCTATTTTCCTTTGTGAAAAAAAAGGTGACAAAGAACTACCTACTATTTTACAAGAAAAAGTAATCGTCAACCTAGGTTTATTTGCTAAATGGATTTATGGCATACTTAATTTAGAAAACCTATTAGGGAAAGGTTATTTTGATATTAAAGATGCCGAAATACGGTTAAAAAAAGCAAAGTTTAATCCAGCTATAGAACATCTTGATTTTATCGTTGCCTATCTATTGTATCAAAAAATGATTTTTCAGATAGAAGGCAGTAATGAATTTTTAGTACCTCAATATTTACCCGAACCCCAATATCCTGCGGATAAATTATTGCTTAATCTTTTTAAAAAACCATTTGTCAAATACGAATTTACAGGTTTTTACCATACTCAATTATTGACTAATATTATTGCTGAGTTCTTTGAGAAGGTAGCCAAAGAAAAGGTAGATGGACAATATCGATACTTAATATGGAAAAATAAAGTAATATTATACCTAGTCAAAAAAGCAGAGGATAAAGCAACACAAGGGGATAGTCAGGAGGTAACAACCGCTAATGAAATATACCTTACCAAAGAAGAACAACCTATCAAAGAAGCAAAACAAGATGATATTAAAGATAAAAATCCTGCAAATTTTTTATTAATAGCCTTTGACATCATAGACCAACAACAACCTACTTTATCACTTTCGGTGTTAGATAATAAAGATTTGAATGAACGCTATGATAGCATAAAGACCGTAGTTAAGTTTATTGATGATACCTTAAAAAAAGATGCCATTAAGCACAAAAAACTACTAAAAGCCCCAAATAATCATTATATAGATGCCATGCTGTTAGGTGAAAACAATACAGATAGCAAAGGCAATATCAGTGATTTAATATTTGATGTCCATGCAAAATGTTTTTACCGAAAAGGAGATTTTCCACTATTTGTTGATCCTAAAAAATACCCTATGAAAAAGATATTTATTTCGTATTCTAAATTCGACGAACCTTATAAAAATGAATTCAAATCTCATTTAATTTCGCTTCAACGAGAGAATTTAATAGATACTTTTGATGATAGAGAATTAGAATTAGGCGAGAAATGGGATTCAAAACTTCGTCAGAAAATACAAGAATGTGATTTTTTTGTGTGCTTGGTCAGCGTGAAATTTCTGAATGTAGGTTATATTGAGAACATAGAACTTCCCGAAGCATTTAGAAATAATAAGCGATTGATTTTAATCATCATCAAGCCTTGCGATTGGCAAAACTTCACCATCACATGGATTGATGAGAATGGTAATAGAACCACAGAAAAACTAGGAGATTATAATGCTTTTGATAAAGGAAACGCTATTGGTTTACAAGAAAATTATGTAGATTCAACGAAAATAATAAAGCCGAATACTGAAATAGAAAGAGATTATCAGTGGTTAAGGGTAATACAAGCAATAAGAGATTTGTTGAAAAAGTAAAACACTACAAGCGAGGGCTTGAACAATCAGAGATTGTCATTTATTTGTACCACGAAAGCAGAAACTTTGGGGAACGAGGATAAGACCAAAAGGCTGCCAAATAGTATTTGGACAGCCTCTTTAAGTGTAAGGTCTCTAAAATAACTAGCTTATTAAGGAATAAACATATTCGGAATATATCTATATCCACCAGCTGTATTAGAATACCAATCTGTACTTGATGTGCCACCAGAAGAAGCCCAATCGGCAAATTTTAAGTAAGTATTAGTAATCTTTGCACCTTCTTTAGGGTATTTGAAATCAGGAGTTGATACTACAATACCCCAAGGTAACTTTTGGATAGTTGAATAATATGGGCCTTTCGTTGAAAAATCATCCTTTGTTCCAAACAAATCATTTTTTGCCAATTTAGTCGGTTTTTTGCCAAATAAGTGCGTTTCGTAACCTCTACCTAATCCTGATGAATTATTATAAATAAATGGATTGTAAGCACCAAGACCAAATGTTTCAAGAGGAGGGCCATTTGTTAAGTCAAAACTGAAATGATATAATTTAGTATCTGCCAATGCTTGATTCTGAATAGTATTCCATGCAGATTGTTCGTTTCGGGCATTTGTAAATAAAACTACGACAACGCTATCCTGACCAGCTTCTAGACCAGCACCCACACCTAATTCACCGATGAAGTTTTTTGCATTTCCACTTGGAATATTAAATTGAATACCTGCTCCATTATTAAACGAACCACCAGAGGCTTTAAGGGTATAATCGGCACCTACTTGAACAACTTGATTAGCAGCATTTGTAACAACTTTGTAAGAAAAAGAAAGCACAACGTCATTTAAATCATAGTCACCTACAGACGGCCATTGGTCTTCAAAGGCTACTGTTGAAGGTACCGTATAGTTGTTGAATGCCTTGGAAGGGTCGTTCGGGTAATCCTCGGCAATATCAGGTACACCATCATTATCCGAATCTCCTTTCACTACTGGTGTACTACCATTTCCATCATTGCAAGATGTTTTAGGGATATAGATACCCTCGCCTGTTGTTTTACTAGCCCCCCAAGCCATTAAACTAGGGTCAAGCAAACCGCTTGGTTCAGAGAACTGAAGACCTTCAGAAATTTTATATGGTTTATATGAAGGTTTCGCATTGAGTATTGCTTCTGGAGTGGTAGTCTTTACTTTGAATAAACTTGGTCCTCCAACAATAGCACCGTAAAATTCAGTCAAAGCATTTGTTACAAATAGAGCACCACTACGCATATATATAGTCGCGCCAAAGTTAAGTGCGACAGACTTACCAACTGATATATAACTATCGTTAAATATGGTACCATCAAAAGTAAATGATTCATTGATAACTAAATGACATTTGTTGGTAAATGTATTAGTTGAATAATGCATATATATGCTATTAACAGTCATATAGTTGTTGTTAAAAAACTCTATTTTATGTCCTAAAAAGGAAAGTTGTTTCGAAACTGTTATAACTCCATTATTGTAGAATTGTACATCTCCAATGAAGTAATAATCTCCTAAAATGGTCATTGTACCATTATTAGTTATAGATATTTTCCGATAAGGAGATGTATCTACATTTCCTTTAATAGTAATGTCTCCATCATTTACAATCTTATCGCCACCTAAACTAGCTCTACCATTAATAGTTAGAGTTCCTTCATTTATAACGCTTGAATATGCCCCTGAATCATAATCAGATTCAAAACCCCAAGTATTTATCGTTCCATAATTCTTTAAATGCCCATCTACTGTAATCGAACCAGCGGTTAATGTTCCAAAGTTTTTTAACGTTTCAGTCCAATTCAAGTGAAGATTGTTTTCAAAAGTTACAGAACTACCCTTGGTAATTATTATAGTGTAATTTTGAGAATTATATAAGTTCAAATTCCTAATAGTAATACCAGTACCACAAATTCGTAATGTACCACCTTTTAGCTCATCATATTGTTCTGAATTAATAAAATTCAAAGTATAGTTACTCCCTGTTACACATATTGTTTTTGTCCCTGTTTCTTTATTAAGAACAAAAGGTGATTGAGGAGCGCTACTGATTGTAATATCACATCCAGAATTACAATCTGGACTTGTTTCAGCGGTTGTTGCGTATTGTTCTGATGGAGTACTAATTCTTTCGGATGAAGCCATCCCGAGCTTTACAGCCAAGCTAGTGCTAGTGGTTAAGGCTACTTTCTGAGTAAACTTGGTGCCATCTGGAGCAGTTTTAACAAAGTAAACCTCTTTAACACCTGCTGGGATAGCAATCTTAGTTTTAAAGGAAGCAGCCATCGACGCTGTTCCTTTTGAAAGTGCTACAGCCCCTTTGGATGGGTCAGCTAAATAAACTGCCACAACATGAAGAGCATTGTTGAAACGATTGTCGGTAATTGACACTGAAAAGGTTATGTCCTTTGTGGTTGACCAGTTAAAACCAGTAGGAACTACTAAATTATTAATGTTTTTGCCTGCTTGATCGTCAATAACAATATCGGATATGCATGATGATGTAAGAACGCCTAGGCTGAGGACTAATGATAGGATATTTTTTTTCATGTTGTTTTTTACTTAATATCAGGATATTAAGTTTCTAGATGGGTTATTAATGTCTTAGAGAAATAAGCTACAATAACATTTTTATAAAAAAAAGAGTAAAATTTGTAAATAATTTTATGTTGTAA
>NZ_JBWKYN010000139.1:0-15672 GCF_059423785.1 Arcicella sp. GW458-12-2-14-TSB2
GTAGAAATATATTATTTACTTAGTTTTAAGTGATAGCCTACACTGGGAGTTAAGTAAATTTTATCACTAATATCAAAAATGCCAATAGGTACAAGCACATTCAAATCAAAAGCATGTCTTAATCTATCAAAACGTAAGCCTCCTGAAAGTACAAAGCCGTTTTCAACACTTAATCCGTTGCCAATTGCAAAGAAGTTTTCGGTGAAAAATGTAAGATTGGGAGAAGTTTTTTTCATGTATCCCACTGAAAGACCAAAACCACCACGGGTATCTTCTGTAAAAAAAATAGGACTGATATTTAAGAAGCTTTCTTTTTTACCAAAACTAAAAGAAGGAATAACAATCGAAGTACTACCAATGCTTCTTCCTCCTATATGGTTTCCTGAGACAGAGAAGTTGAATTTTTCTTTGGATATAATATTTAATTTTGCTTTTAAAGAATAGAATTGTGTTGGAATGATAGTCAAAAACCCGAGTCCTATACTAAACCGATCACCCATAGCCGCAGTGAATTCACTATAATGAAAAAGTGTATTATGATATTCAATAGCATCTTTTTCCATTGCAAAACCAGTAGGAGCAACAAGCAGGCGATTAACAAAACGGTTTGGATAATAAGGTTTGTTACTGATAGGGTTGTTTTTATCGTACAATTCAATACTTACAATTTGAGAGACATCTACTGTAATTAACCCTAAATTATCTGTTTGGATTTTGCTTTGTACTGCATTCTGTTCAATAACTCTTCCTAATAATTGTGTGCCATCTTTTAGCCGAATAATATATGAATTTGGCTTCGTTTTAGTAGTATCTGTTTTGTAGTAATCTTGAGCAGTAATCGTAGAACATACTGTAAGAAGGCAAAGTAAAAGTAATATTTTTTTCATTAGCTGTAGTTAAATGGGAGGTTGATTGTATTATCAGAGGGTTTTAAATGTAAATATGATGTTGAATAAAGTAGTATTCAATAATTAAATTTCTTGCAGAAGGCTAGGAAAGAAAACGTATTTTCCACGATAGCGTTTATCAACAGCATCGTTTAAATCATCTAAATAATCATTTTCAAATACTTCAAACCCTTCTATACTATCAAAAACGTATTGGAAAGAATATGTTACACCTCCGTTATCGATTTCAGTCAATAACTTCAAGATTTTGAAGCTTTTTGGGAAACCAGTAAGCATTACTTTCGGAACATGAACTGTTCGCATCCAATCAAGAAAATCTTGTTCCGAGTTGATATCAATATTGTATGTGATATTATGAAAAAGCATAAAAGATAATTGTGAGTTATGTGGTAATTTGTGAATGAGTGAGTTGTGATTTAGTGATTGTTTTTAGTTGTGAATGAGTGATTTGTGGGTTAGTGAATTAGTGATTTATGATTTAACAGCTTTGTGTCTTTGCCTTTACAAAGTCTCAAAATCCTAGCGTCCAAGATCTAGTATCTAGCGTCTTTCAATCTTAAAGTCATTCAGTCCTAAAGTCCAAAATCCTAAAGTCCTAAGTCTAATATCTTCCAGTCTTTAATCTTTAAGTCCTAAAGTCTCCAAATCCCAACAATCACCTAATCGTAGATAATTTAATCTTTGTTCCCCAAAGTGCCAAGAAAATGACAGAAACAAAATAGATAACGTTTCTAGAATCTATTAGCCCTCTTCCAAGAGCATCATATTGGTAATCGAGTCCTAACTGAGCAAAAATATAGCCAAAATCACCTAAAAATGGCAATTGAGCCAGTTGTCCTATCCCGTAGTAAAGTACTAAACAAATTGTAAAAGCTAAGATAAATGCCGTTACTTGGTTATCTGTTAGGGAAGACGTGAAAATACCAATAGCCGCAAAAACACAAGCCAAAAAGAAAAGCCCCAAGTAAGAACTCAACACAGCAGCCGAATCGACATTGCCTTGTGGATTACCTAGTTGATATACAGAATAATAATATAAAGTTGTGGGTAAAAGTGCTAATAAAACTAAATAACAGCTAGCGAAATACTTACCTAAAATAATTTGCCAAGTAGAAAGTGGCTTAGTAAATAATAATTCTATCGTACCCGTTTTTACTTCTTCGGCAAAAGCCCGCATTGTGGTGGCGGGAATCAAAAATAAAAAGATAAAAGGAGCAATCTGAAAAAATGATGATAAATCTGCAAAGCCAAAATCAAGAATATTATCCTTAAAAAACCATACGAATAAACCAGTTGCTGTGAAAAACACACCAATCACAATATAACCGACGATTGAGCTTAGGAAAGTATTTACTTCTTTTTTGAAGATTTGATACATGGTAAATTAAAAATTTGAAATTGAGTTTGCTAGCTTGATTATGAATGTTAGCTAATGTAAAATAAACGTTGTTATTGTGTGAATTAAAGAGAGAAATATTCGTGTCTTAAAATCACAACTCTTACTTAACTCAATTATTTACAAAACATTATTCAAAAATCGACTTTTCTTTTTTCAGGATAGCAGAGATAATTAAAGCAACAATTAACCCACCAATAAAGCCAGCTATAACAGTGATAATAAATCCAATACTTGGGTCTGTAGCATAACTAATGATTTTTTCATTTACTTCCATCTGCGCATCTGTAGCTCCTTGTTCTTCCATTTTTTGGCGCATCAGATTAGCCTGTTTAATCATTTCAGAGTTATCAATGTACTTTAGATAAAGAATATTAAAGCCACCAGATACAATACCCCAAATAACCCCAGAAAGTAACCCTATACCCAGACCCTCGCCATAGCTCATAAAACCATTATTCTGGCTTTTATAATCATTCATTGCCAATACTTGAATCAAACAAGTAAAAGCCAGTCCTATTAAAAATAAAAAGAAGCCAGTAGAAACATCTTGACTATTTTTTAGTCCTAAAAGTTGAGTTGCTACTGATAGAATAATAGAGATAATCCCTGCGATAATTCCCCATTTTAAAGCAATTCTTGTGGTAGTAGTTTGGCTTTCCATCGATTAAGGTTTTTTTACATATTGATACTGACGTCTGAAAAATAGAGAAATCATGATAGAAACTAATATTCCGAGGGGCACTTTGCCTTTCAATCCAATAATTTCATCAATGGCGATATCTTTAGGAGATAAAATTTTAAAAGCTTCTAAAATACTATTGAAAGATGCTACACCCATTTCTTGGATATATCCATTCCTTACTTTTGGCATTTTAAGCATAGCAGTTGTTTGTTCAATATATTCGGCTAAAATAGTATTACCATTAGCACTCAACCAAAAATAAAGTCCTAATGCACTGATGCAGGCTCCAACAATATTAGTAAGATTAGCTACAGCAAAACCCTCCCAAAAGTGTAATGTATTATCTGGATTGTTTTTACGATAGTTTTTTACCGCGAATACCATCACTACAATGCTGAATAATAAAGAAGGTGCTTTTTTACCATCTAAAGGAATCTGCCCTATACTTTTTATAACAAAACAATAAGCTAAAGTCAGCAATCCAGCAATGATACCGTATATGATGATTGTTTTTGTAAACGATTTATTAAACATTCTTTTGTTGGTAAGATGATGATTTAGTGATGAGCTTTGAGCAGTAAGCTTTGAGTTTTTATACAATACAATTAAGAGCTTAAAGCATACTGCTCAATGCTTACAACTAAACAATTACGCTTACAGCTCAAGGCTTATAGCTCATAGCTAAGCTAGCTAAACAATTACTTTTATCGCTTTTCCTCTCAATGTTTTTCCAATAAATGGAGAGTTTTTTGAGGCAGAGATGATTTTTTTCTCACGATATACCCATTCTTCATCTTCTGAAAAAACAGTGAGATTAGCTTTTTCACCTACTTCAATTTTCGGTATGCTAAGTTGAAGAATTTGTCGTGGATTTACAGTAATTTTCTCAATTAAATCTTCTAATGAAATTTTTTCATTATACGTATTAACGGCTGCGAAAAGGGTTTCTAAACCAATCACCCCAAATTCTGCCATATCAAATTCTAATTTTTTAGATTCTTCATCTTGTGGATTATGATCTGATACAATGGCATCAATTGTTCCATCTTCTAAACCATCCCACAGGGCATCAACATCTTCTTGTGTGCGGAAAGGAGGGTTTACTTTAAAGTTGGTATTAAATTCTGATAAATCATTTTCAGTAAAACAAAGTTGATGCGCATACACATCACAAGTAATAGGAAGCCCAATATCTTTACCCATTCGGATTAAATTTACTGATTCTGCCGAAGATATACCAGAAAAATGTAACACACTTTTATCAACAGGCAAGTCCGTAAAAGGAGTATTCAATACATATTCCAACAACTTCAAATCACGCATGAGCATAATTTCTTCAGCCATTTGTGGCATTCCTTTCATTCCTAAAAAAGTACTCATCATGCCATCATGCATTTGGCCAAAATGAGTGAGGTTGGTATCTTCTGGACGATTGATTAATACGCCACCAAATTGAGAAAGATATTGTAACGTTTTTAAGAAAATATCTGGATTTTGAATAGGGTTTTCACCATCAGTAAAGGCGATAGCTCCTGCATGATGAAGGTCTATCATTTCAGTAAAATCGTTTCCTTCACATTTTAACGTAACAGCCGCCATCGGATGAAACTTTACTTTTTCTCCAGCTCGTTTTAAATAATTCACACTTTCACGTGTTTGAATTACGGGCTTGGTATTGGGCAATAAAGCAATTTCAGAGAAACCGCCAGCTAGGGCAGCAGCTTCCATCGACTGAAAACTCTCTTTATATTCGTGTCCTGGTTCTTTAGGGTGTACGCGTAAATCGAACCAACCGATTGATACGCAAATATCTTTACCTTCAATAATTTCATCGGCATCCAAATCGATTTCATCTTCAATTTTTTGGATACTGCCATTTTCGACAAAAATATCTTTAACCTGACCATTCAGGTCGTTGTTTTTACAAATTATTTTAGCGGAACGAATAAGAATTTTCATATTTATGTTTTACCACAGGTTGAAAAAAGAGATTGTTAGATATGATTAACACTGGGCTTTGTACATCAAAAAAAAGCCCTGATTGTCAGGGCTTTATAAAGTATTTGTTTTGGATTAATATCCAACGTGTTCTTTGTAAGAATCAGTATCCATCAAGGCTTCAATATCAGCAATGTTAGCTACTTTCATTTTAATCATCCAACCTTCACCGTAAGGGTCAGAGTTTACTAATTCAGGAGCATTGACTAATGCTTCATTGACTTCTAAGATTTCGCCGGCAATTGGCAAAAATAAGTCAGAAACAGTTTTAACAGCTTCTACCGAACCGAAAATTTCGTCTTGTGCTAAGGTTTGTCCTGCTGTTTCAATTTCTACATATACAATATCTCCTAATTCACTTTGTGCAAAATCTGTGATACCTACTATAGCAATATCACCTTCTAATTTCACCCATTCGTGTTCTTTTGTATAACGAAGCTCTGCTGGAAAATTCATCTGTGTTGGTTTTGTTGATTTTTTGAATTGGGTCGCAAGTTAAATTAAAATTAGTAAAGTTCAAAAAGCTTCTCAAGCAAACTATTGATGATTTATTCTGATAAACTAAATCTTACTTGGAAACCAGCCGCTATCGTAGAACGATAATATGAATTTGAAACAAAAGGATTATTAAACATTTTATCAAAATAAACATTCACACTGAGCCTTTTATTGACATTATAACTTGCTTGTGGGCGAAATTGAAAATTCATAAATCCTTGAGTTACTACTGTTTCAGCATCCAATTTCCTTTGTATCGTTCTTGTATCACGAATCGTTAAGTTAGCACTAAACTTTAAATCATTAGGCAAGCGAACTCTTCTGCCTTGTACCCTGAAAGGAATAAGCATATTTGCTTTTGTAAAGCCCATTCCAACCGTTAAATCTTTATTCGTAAGTTCATTTACTTGTGAATTAGCTAAGTTCAAGCCTACATTTCTATCCTGATTATACTCTATTTTCAAGGAGATTTTACTTTTTGTAATGGCATTAAAACCTATAAATGGCGCAAATCTTTCTTCAAATTTTATGGTACTCATCACAAATACTGGAATCAATGTGCCATCTTGATTTACTTTTGATGAAAGCGGATACATTAAATTATTCAAGTTCAACTGGAATGGATCGGTATATTCTAATGATGATACAAAATTACCTACGCTGTAAGTGGACGTATAGGCATGTGTAATAGAAATATTAGAAAACATTCTTTTGAACCAACCAATATTGGACAAACCATTGTAGTCAACTCGCCAATTGGGAAGGGGCAAATTCACAAAAGGAGAGAAGCTCACCTTGTTGGGTGAAACGCCGCTATATGCTGCAAAAAATGCTGGAATCAATACATCTTGCGAATTAATATTATATTCTCCTGTGCCTTGTTTTTGTGCATTAAGGCGGTCTAAAATAGTTTGACGATAACTTCTAAATCGGTTAAAAATTACAGAATTATTGTCAGGTGAATTACTATCAAAAGTCGTCAGGAATGATAGAAACGACATACTGTAATTCCCTGAACGGACTGGACTTTGGCTTTGAAATTCTCCACCAACAGTGGCAGGTCTGAAAAACTCTTGATAATTATCTGACCTACTCCATTTCCCTTCAACCTGTATTTTGAAATCTCTGAAAGGTTCTAGCGCACTTCTGTAAGTGAAATTTTGTGTCCTTGTTTGTAAAAAAGGTACATTCTGGACAGTACTTTTTGTAAGCCAACCATTTTCGGCTGCCCTAAAACGAATATCGCCATCTTGGCTACCCGTAATAAAGCCTATGCCCGGAGCAGAACTCTGATTATTCATTCCTAACAAACCCGGATTGGGCATAAAACCAGCGAGTGTAGTAGATTCATCAATGTTGTAGTTGATGTTAATACCACGGATAGTCATCAATAAACGAGTAATGCTTTTCAGAATATTTGCTTGAGGTTTAATGATGTCTTCATCATCACCGGGGCTTCGGGCAATATTTTTACGTTCTACCCTTGGCTGATTCGCTATTCTTAATGCCCTAATTCTGTTATATAGCGCTACTAAGTCTATCTTACCAGTAATCCCTCGGTTTCTAGTATTTTTAATAATATTACCAAAAGGCATATCCAATGAATCTTTAATATTATACGAATTGGCGGCGTAAGTATAGCCAAATCGATGGTTATAGTCGGCTGTCATCCAATCAGTCAATGGCGATTTATTCAAAGGTAATCTCCAAACAGTGTTTAGTTGTTGGTCATAGTTTTTGGTTCTACCAAATCGCCTTAAATTCGCAGCGACTGAATCTCTATCTTTCTGCGTTTCCAAACCACCATAAGGCTCATCAATGATAGCGTTAGCCGTAGCGTTGTAATTGACAGTAACGTTTTTAGTTAAATTCCAACCCAAGTTATAATAACGGTTGAATAACCAATATTTCTCAAAAAGCGGAGCAACTCCATCAGTTGTGAGTGTCGGTATGCCACTACTTCCTGTCTGCGTTATTTCGGCATTTCGCAATTGCGTTTTGATAAAACTTCTGTCCATATCTGCTCTGATGGTAACAGAATTTGGTAAAGGAGAGAGGTTGAAATCTTTTACCCAACGCAATAAAGGATGATTACTTTTCATTCCCTTAAATGGCTCAATTGACTTCGGATTTCCTGTAAAAGAATAAGTAACGCCACCACGGTGTGATGTTTGTCTATATTCATCAATCGTCGTATTGCTTCTTTTTAATTCAGCGAAAGCATAGGTAAATGTCAGGTTCTCAACATCCCAAGCATGCGACTTGGCAGTCGGATTGGTTTTTATCTTTCGAACATTGGTAAGGTTCAACCCTTTTCGCTCAGAATTATCCTGTACCATCCTACGGTACCGCTCACGTTCTACTGGGTCAGTAATACTAGCCAATGTACTGTCCAGTAAAATATCTGGGTCTAATGGGTTAAAGGTTGGGCTGATATTCCTTTTGTCGTAACTTACATATAATGGAATTTTTAAACCCCATTTTTCAGGTAAAAGCTTGTCAACATTAATGTTTGCGGCAATACCATATTCAATGGTAGTTTCTCTGGCACGTTCCGAAATTTTAGACTGTACGCCACCAAAGCCGTAATTCTTGAACGAACCGCTCATCGTTACGTTGGCAAAATCAGCCAATTTTAATCCTAACTTTCCAATGGCTGCTTGCCCTGAGGTTTGGTCAAAACCAGAAGCCCTTAATTCATCCACCCAGATACAAAAAGTTTTGGGCTGTTCATCTGCTGATTTTGGATTCCGAACCCCAATCATCGTAGTCAGAATAGCACTTTGGTCAGGTCTACCCACAACGGTTACAAAATAAGTATGACCATTATTCCCCAATACTTCTTTACGATACGGAGTATTCAAGCTAATACCAAGCCTATCTCTTTCTATTTTTACACTTTTGATAATAGCAAAAGGAATATCAATTTCATTTTCTTCTCGCCATACTTCTTCAGAAGTAACCGAAGTGGCATAATGAGTTTGTTTCAAACCTTTCGTTTCAACTTCGTAATAATTGTCTGTCAAGTCTGTACCAATTCTGATGAAAGCAGATACATTATTTTCAACATCATTATTTGGGCTGTCCATGTGGACAAACATCTTTAGGTTTTTGTAATTGATAAAATCAAATAACGTATTTTTAAAACCTGCTCTTGAATCACCATCTCTCAAGCCATCGACGCACATACTTAATGACTGTTCGTTTAATTGTGCATTACTAATCGTAGTAATGTCTCTATCACGAACAAAACCTGGAGGTACTACATACGGAACCGTATTCGTGCCTTTGTTGGCAGGGCCGTTTTCTTCAATGTTAACAGTCGTAATTCTAAAGTTAGCATCATAAGGTTCTGGCACATCCTGTAAACCTCTAGGAGTAAGCTCACCAGTATATTTGCGGTATTGAAAACCAGAAAGCTGGAAGGCCGCAAAACGAAAAACTACTGGCTGTTCCCAGCCTGTCAGGAAAGTACGGATAAATCTCATTGATTTAAACCCATTCACATTTCCTACTTTACTCGTATAGTCTTTGATAGGGATTCTGAACAGAAACCAATCAACACCATTTTCAGTAATTTTGTCAACGATATAATTCTGTCCCACTACCATTTTCTCTTGTTTAATATCAAGTTCGTATTGGTAATAAGCTTGGTTATCGTTTACGGTATTATCATTGTTCAAATCCTCACGGTCGGGCTGTTGATTACTTGATTCTGTATAGCCAGAATTAGTATTAGCCGTTGCCGCAGTAGTAGGAGAGTTGTTCTCTAACCCCATATAATTCTTATAGCGGACAATAAGACTTGAGGTGTTATTGTATTTCTCGTTTAAATAATGCACAAAGTCGTCACCAGCGGGGTCGTTCTCAAATTCTAATAAGGCAGTTTGGTCAGTTACTTTTCCACGAACATCATTCAAATAAGTACTGAAAAAACGTTGTTCATCAAATTCATCCGTTGAAGCCGAAGCCTTGTTTGGTAGACCGTCTAGCCCAATATCCTGTAAGCTTCTATCGCTATTATTTGAAAAAGCATTGGTTACAAACTGTTGTTTTGGCGCTAAACCCCAAATTGTTCTTTCAACGTTTGATGAAGTACCCGTCACAATCTTTTCACCTGCTGGAATGCCATTTTCAAAATTCGAGAATCCATCTGGAATAAAATCTTCTGAAATATCCCCTAAGTTGAAAATTAATTTTCCTCCTGTTTGATTACGTCTTTGGCTATTTTGACGGTCAACATCTGCATTTCCAGTAGCCCTTACAACGCCCGTTTCACCTTCTACTAATGGATTCATCATCCAAAATTCAAGGGTTTCAATATTGGCATTATCAAAGTCGGTATCTGAAGTAATCGCACGAGTAATCGCTCCAAAATTTTGTGTCGGATTGTTTAATAAACCTTTGTCATTCAAATTGGTCGAGAAGTTATAAACCCCTCTTTCAGCAGGGAAATAAGAAACATCTAATACGCTTAATGGAATGCCTGTAATGTTGTTCGCTAACTGACGATTTGGGAACAAACTTGTAATAGATACAGCTCTTTCATAGGCATATTTATTAGATTCCTCTGAATTTACCCCCGGTACATTGATATTTGAACCATTATTTCCGTATAAACTAAAGTCTGCAATATAGGTTGAAATTTTGGCTCTTCGGAAACCACTCTCTAAGCTATTGGGAGAGCCTTGAGGAAACATCAGAGGGGTAGCCCCTGGTTTCCAAGCAGTTGCTTGGTTGCTTAAACTGAATACATTTCTAGCTACTTCAAAATCATCAATAAAAGCATTGCCTTGAACATCTTTGTTAACAGACGGAATAAGTTGTGCAAACTCACCTTGAAAATCAATGCCAGATGTTTCTTTGGTAGAGATTAAAGGCAAGGCATCAATCAGTTTTGTTAAGAATTTTGATGGACGTTGGATGGCTGCATCAAAACCAAAAATGGTATTATTAACAGGTTCGTTCCCGATTTGTACCCTTGTCAAGAAGTTAGGAGGACTCTCTTTCATGTGCTGAACAGTAGCTCCCAAATGGAAATTTTGTCCAACGGTATAGTCCAAATGAGCCCCTAGCAATGTTCTGATTTGATTATTAAACAAATCAGGTTTTTCGTAACAGATTTTGATTTCTCGCCCTGAATTTGAAACCCCAACATTTAATATCCTCACTCTACCAGATTGCGGTTCAACAATATAATCTGTTCCAGCCGCTAACGGTACGCCACCTGCTGATACTTGTACCGACTTGGCATCGACACCAATGGGTAAAGAGACATCCCCTCCGCCAGCAGATTGATAACTTCCTTTTAGGAAAAATTTATCCTTGCTGGTCAACTGTGCGGCATCGGTTTGGGTACTTCTATATAAACGATCAAAAACGTATTTATCGACTAACTGAACCTCATCTACATCAAATTGCTTTTGTAAAGTTGCCCCGAAAGGTTCTAGTACTGGGAATATTACTTTTGCATTTTTACTGTCAATGGTTACACCTTCTACAAAGTCAAAATTTCCATCGACTTGGGCATCACCGTTTTGGTTTAGCTTGTCTAGTCCCAAAACCCTGATTAATGGAATATCCTTTAGTTTCCTACCTTCTTGTAAATTCGGATTATCAACGCCAGTTTGGTCATCTTTATAAACCACTCTTAGTTGAAACGCCTGTTTTGCCAATTGCTGAGTATTCAATGAATAAATGTTTTTCATCATCAAATCCCACATCGGATGTTCCAGATTATTACGCACAGTAGATGATTTTAACATTTTTAAAATCAATACTTTATCGTCTGCTTGGTCTTGGTAATCTTCTGTAAGTTCACCAACTTGGTGTCTTTGTCCATTCAACGTATATTCGTATGACACTGCCAACACTTCGTCATTACGAAGAGGTGTAATCAATGAGATATATCCAAGTTCTGGGCTGAATTTAAATTCTCTGTCCGATAAGCGTTTCGCTCCACGAAGTAAGTCAAAGTCAGGACCTTTGGTTAATCCAAATTCGCTTTGTAGCCTAAAAGTTGCTTGGTCTGCCTTTCTTACTTCCGCATCAGCTCTGGCTGCTGCATAAAGCCCATTGTTAGCATTATCCACAGGTGTTTGGGTGCTTCCATTAAAAGGCTGAATATGTTTACTTGTTTTATTATAAGGATTAGCCTCTCCTAAATCCGAAAATGCTACTAGATTTCGGAGTGTTTCAGGGCTTTGGGTTCTGTTGGTTACGTATACTTCAACCCGAGTAATTGTAATCCCTGATGTAATGATTGGGAGGTTTTTAAGCGAGCGTTCATAATTATTTCTAAAGAAAGTAGACAAGAAAAAGTGCCTGTTTTCATCATAAGCACTTGCTTTTATTTCAAAGCTTTTTCCTTGACTTCCTCCTCTTAGGGTGATACAATCTTGTTTTGAGCGTTGTTGGGCCAATACCGTGGTAACATCCAAATTACCAAAACGCATTAACGTTTTTAATCCGAATAGGTTTTGAACCCCCGGAATGAGTTGACTATTTAACTGCCAAGATGTATTACCTACTTCAATGTTTTGTAAAATGTCTTCTTCATTTGTTCGCCAATTTAACTTTAGTTGATTTTGAAAATTGAAACTTGCCTTTGTATCAAAATTGGTATTAATATTTAATTTATCACCTATCTTTCCCTGAAAGTTTACTTGTGCTTGTTCTGTAAAATTCAAGTTGCCAATGTATCGTTGCTGGACAGGAATGGCTGGATTATCAATAAATTGACCAATGTAACCTATATCTAATAAAACATTTCCATTTGGTTTGAAATCTACTTGGGCTCCCCCAAAAATGCGGTCGATAGCAGGCGGAAGTTCTATTTTGGGTAATAAGCCTCGCCCTTTGGTATCATCCTTTCCATCTTGCGAAGCCGCATACTTTCGCCAGTAGTCTCGCATAAACCTATCCTCTTGTAATCTAGAATAATCCTTGATGCTAATCTGCTCGGCAGGGCGATATTGGGTATTATCAGAAAGACTTCTTAGCTTTTCATAAACAGAAATTTTACCTGATGAATCTAGCCTAAATTCAGTATTTAAATCTTTGGAGTCTTTTGGAATAAAGGGTGAGCTTGCTGTTTTTCCTGTAAAGCGATTTGCGTAACGGTCTTTTAATTTGAAACGAGGGCGCCTCCCAGATTTTTTTAGGGTATCAGCTAGGTAAGAAGAAAGAATGCCTTTTGGATTTTTTTTGGTCAGATAATAGGCGATACCATGCATTGGTGAAACCCATGCAAGAGAAGCAAAAACTGACAAAATTAACCCTCCAGAAAGTAAGTAAAACTTTTTTCGTTGCACAGTTAGTAGCTTGATGTTCAAAAAATAAGGTATTTTAATTGATGTGGTATTTTTAAGAACAACTCGTGAAAAACAGGTCAGTAAACCCAAATTTTTCAGAAAATGTGCTTAAAACAGTATTAATTTTTTAATAGGTAAGTTTAGCAAGTGTTTTTATGGTAAAGTAATAAAAGCATCTTGCTGAACTTCAAACGAGAAATAACCCCTCAATATTTCTTAATGTGATTAATTTTTGAAGTATTGAGTGTTTGACGTGAGTCTTCAATGACTATGAAGCTGTTTAAACTTTCCGTTTCTGAGGTGAAAGTATTGTATTTTAGAATTGTTTTTTTCAAAATTTGGGAAGCATAGCATCGCAACGTTGAGTAAATTTTGGGACAAGCTATTCTAAAAGACTTAGTTTAACCCGAAAGGGAAAGTTTAAACAGCTTCTATCGTAAAGCCATTTTGATTAATTGCTCTACCGTGATATCTGTTCCTTCTTTTTTCAAGATGGCATCAATACTTTTCTCAGCAACATTTTTAGGAATCCCTAAGGTAACCAAAGCAGCCAAAGCTTCGTTCCTTACTTTGTTGTTTTGTGTTGGGAAAATAGAAGGCGAAGCAGTTCCTAACATTTGCTCTTTTCTGAGTTTATCTTTCAATTCGATAATGGCTCTTTGAGCTGTTTTTGCACCAATCCCTTTAATACTTTGGATAGTCTTGACATCTTCGTTGATTAACGCATGACGAATTTCGGCAGAGGACATCGAAGAAAGCATGACCAACGCAGTGTTTGGACCAATACCTGATACACTTAGCAAATCAAGGAAAAGTATTTTTTCTTCTGGGTCTTTAAAACCATATAGAATGTGGGCATCTTCTCGGATATTTAGATAGGTGAATAGTTTACAACGCTCCGTACCATCTTGCAAGGCACCGTATGTTTGAAGCGAAATTTTAATTTCATAGCCAACACCGTTTACATCAATTATAACGTAAGCTGGGTCTTTGTATGTTAATTTACCGTCAATATAGGCAATCATCTAATATGTGGAATTATTGTAAAAAGCCAAAGCAAGCAATTTTGCTATACTTCAATCAATTCATAAATGAAAGAATTGATAACTTCAAAAATACACAAAAGTCCGCATAACTCAAATGTCATGCGGACTTTTATATAGCTAGCTATTTTTTAAACTACTACGAAACTCTTAGTTTCATGCCAGCTTTTACAACATTGCTTTTGATTCCATTCAATTTTTTCAATTTATCAATTGAAATTCCTCCGTAGCGTTGTGATATATTCCAAAGGGTGTCGCCGTCTTGCACATTATGAAAACGAACTTTGCCTTTGCTAGCATTTTCTTTCTCTTTTGTATTGGTTCGAGCATACTTTACAGTACTCGAAACCGCAGATTCTTTGAAAATAGTCAATTTCTGCCCCGGTTGAATCGTTGAGTTATCAAGATGATTCCAGTGCTTAAGGTCATAGACATCTACATCAAAATGGTCTGCTATTTGTGTTAAATTATCCTTTTTCTTAACGACATACGTTACTTTCTTTGGCTTTTTATTAATTACCACATCTTCCATGTCATCCTCTACGATTTCCTGTCTGGTAAACACCGTTCTGTTTTCATTAGGAATAGAAGCCAAAGTTTGTTGGAAAGTATTAGTTGTATCTTCCGTTTTAGTGCTACTAGCCAACACTACCCCAGGAGTTTGCATCGCTTTTTCAATAAGAGATGAAGGCATTTTAGTAGCAGAATCAAGAATTGACTTACGGTTTTCTCTGAAAAATGCCATTTCGTCTTTAGGCAATCTTAGCTGAAAATTACGCGTACGAGCAGGCAAAATATGCGTCAAAATCTGAGGGTTCATTTTTTGAATTTGCTCTAGAGAAATGTTACTAAGCGTTGCTAATTTATCCAAATCAATGTACGAATTAACAAGGATAGTATCATGAGGAGTAGCAGTTTCAATATTTTCAGCATAAATATCATGCGAATCTGCATGGTGCATCATATAAAGAATACCGATGTATTGGGGAACATACGCCCTAGTTTCGCGTGGTAAACAATTGTAGATAGCCCAAAATGTTTGTCCGCCACCACATTTACGAATAGCTCTACGCACATTGCCTGGGCCAGTATTGTAGGCAGCTAATACCAAATGCCAATCGCCAAAGATATTATAAAGCTGACGCATATACTTACAAGCAGCTTCAGTAGCTTTTTCTGGATCAAAACGCTCGTCAACATACTCATCCATTTTTAAGCCAAAATCCAAGCGAGCCGTTTTAGGCATAAATTGCCACAGACCGCCAGCACCTGCTCTGGAAATAACCTTAGGGTTCAAACCTGATTCAATCAATGAAAGATATTTTAACTCATCTGGCAGACCATACTTTTTCAAGTATTTCTCATAAAGAGGAAAAAATACCCCATTTCTTTCAAGCATAGTTTTTGTAAATGAAGGTTTGCGATAGGCAAAGTACTCGACAAACTGATGGGTTACAGAATTATATGTAAGAGGAATTTCTTTTTCTAAAGCTTTTAGCCTAGGCTCAACCATCTTTGGGTCGATAAGCCAAGTAGGCTCTGGAGTTGTAATTTGTTGAATCGTTACCGTAGCGGTATCCGCTGTAACAGTTTGCTGGTCTGGACCTGCTGTTATTTGGGCATTTGTAAATGTGCTTACTGAAAGTAAACAACCGATACATAATGTTCTAAAAGTGGCGAGTGTCATACAGTAAGGATTAGTCTATCTTTAATTAAGGGTTAACACAAAAAAATACAATTACAAAGCTAAATGTTTTAAACTAAAAAAACGAATGATTTATTGTGTTTATAAAAGAAGGTGTTGAAATATTATAAGAATTGGGCAATGTTC
>NZ_JBWKYN010000140.1:0-15654 GCF_059423785.1 Arcicella sp. GW458-12-2-14-TSB2
GTTCTGTAGAGGAGATTACTTCAAAAATGGGAGATATTTTTCCAATTAATGAAGAATTACTTCTTCAGAATTCAATATCTGATGAAAAACCAAAGCTTGATTTTGTAGAAGAGCTTATTGATAATACAAATACTTTCCATATTGGTGCATTGCTGAAAAGAATTTGGTCTGGCTTAGATATACCTTTTCAGAATGTTTTACCTAGTCAACAACCCATTGGAGGATTCTCTGATTTAACCAATAAAGGAAGTTTTGACAGGTTATTAATTTCTGAATTTGCTCATGATGACATTGTTTTTCTAAGCCGTATTGCTAATAATCAAGCACTTTATATCAACCGAGAAATTCCACCTCAATCTGAAGAGTTAGAAAGAATAATTCTGATTGATGTCTCAATTAAAAACTGGGGAACACCCAAAACACTTGCTCATGCATTATTATTAGCCATCGCAAAGCATCCGAAGTCAAAGATAAATTGCACAGCTTATGCCTTAGGTGATACCTATCAGCCTTTATATTTTGAGCATATTGATGAAATTATTAAAGGTACTCAACTATTAGCTGGTTGTTTAGACGCAAGTCAAGGGTTAGCATCTTTTTTTAAGATGAATCCTCCTAATAAGACTCATGAAATATTTTTTATTAGTACTAACGATGCCATCAAATCGGCATCTATTCAAAAAGTACTGAGTGATAATCATGCAGCAATTAATTATTGGATGTACACAGATTCTGAAGGGAAAATAGATGTTTTCAAAAAACAGTACAATAGTAGAAAACATACACAAACACTTAAATTACCTTTGGATGAGTTATGGGCTAAAAAGCCTAAAAAAGAAGTAGTATTGCCCACTGAACAAAACACTTCCAATATCGAGAACTTATCTTTTAACATTTTATTTCCAAAACAAGAAAAAGGAGAATCTACTCTTTGTACAAGTGACGGACAAATTTATCACATTGTTGGAAAGTATTTATTTTGTGAAGTAGGTCCAGAAAAAGGTTGGAGAGTAGTATATGATAATATACCTAGGTCACATGCTTATGAAATTGGTCTGATGTCTGATGGCAAAATCATTTTCTTGTATTATGATTTCCATAAGAAAGAATTAACCATTACTAATCTTACTACTAAATTTAAAGCTTCCATTATATTTGATTGGAGAGGAACTCGCAAAAAATTTATCTTTAAGGATAATGCATTTTATTTATTAATGTCTCAAGATGCTTGGGAAATTACGCTAACGGATAAGGTAACTATGTTAAAAGTGGAGTTGCATCCACTTCTTGATGACTTTAGGAATCGTGAAGTGGTACTTCAAAATTTAAAAAAGGAACCATATTTTTCAGCTAATTTCCTTAAAAATATTAAAAAAATATATATAAACTGTGATGGTAATTTAAGTATCAATTCTCATGAGTATATTCTTAATTACAAAACCATACAACTAAAGCAAATTTATAAAGTTCCGACTGTGGCACGCGTTGAAACTACTTCTCAAGGGAAAGGGGTATTCATCTTTCCAAATGGACATTCTATAACAGTTAATCGCTTAGGGATTATTACATTGTCTAGTACTACAGTAACGGCGAAAAGAAAACATATTTATATTCCTACGATAATAAATGAATCTTTGGGTGTAGGTACAGATTTTTATAATGCTGGCAATTTATTTTATAGCCCAACGAATGAAACTGAAAAACATATTGATACTGAACATTTTTGGATACACTATTTACAGCTTTTTATTAAAGAAATTTTAGACTATGAATCTACGCATAGAACCATATCATCAAAATAATCATCCATTAGGAGGTGTTTTGATACAAGGGAATAATCCTACAAAATGGCTTTCTGAGATTCAGGCGATGAATTTGAGTTTAGAAAACGTCGTTGCATATCCAATTCCAGATACTACTCCTAATAGTACTTGGGGATGTCTGCTTTTAGTCAATTTAGAAAATCATACAATTGACATTCGACTTAATACTTATGTTCAAGCAGTTAATCCATTTGTTTATATACCTGAAAAAACAATTCTTTACCCGATTTTATCTAAAAATGATATAGATAAATTGTTCTTGCAGAAACTAGTTATCCTTCATCCACATTTTGGTCTAGTGGAACTATCAGAATCTATTAATTGGCTAGATATGATTTTGGTTTCTCCACAAACAAAAACGAATATTCGTCGACCCGATGATTCAGTTTTTATTCCAAAAAAGGTAAAAAGTTTTCAAGTAGTATCAGTTTCTGTCGAGGATACACTTGAAAAATTGGAAGAAACAATCTTTCCCAAACAGCAAACATTTGATGATAAACCACTTAATTCATTTGAAAAAGCTAAGCTATTTGTTTATGATAAGCTTTTCACTAAGAATCCAAATGTAGATGATACAATAGGTGATAAGTACCTAGAAAAGCCTTTATTTACAAGATTCAAATGGTTGACGAGTCTTTTTTCAAAAAAGCAAGATGCAATTGCTGAAGAAATGAAACTGGATTTGGAAGATTTAGAAAAGAGAAACGAAGAATATCTTGATAAACTTTTAGAAATGCTCAAGAATAATCCAGAAGAGGCATTGAAATATGCTATTCCCCTTGATGATGGTACATCTAGAGGTGATGACGCAATTTCAGCAGCTAATTTTTCAAAACAATGGAGCAGTTTGTTATTAAATGGTAATCAAGAGAGCAATATTAAAGGCGGTGGTGTTTTATTCAACAACGATCATTATGAAAAGCTGCAAAGAGAATATTTTGAAACAGCACAAAGGTTAATTGCTAAAAAAGAGTATCATAAAGCAGCCTTTATATTTATTAAGTTGCTGAAAAATAATTATCAAGCTGCTAAAACCTTAGAAGACGGAGGTCTTTACCAAGAAGCTGCTGCCATTTATTTAAAATATGTAAAAAACAAAAATCAAGCAGCTATATGTTATGAGAAAGGAAACATGATACATGAAGCAATAGCTCTTTATAAAGAATTGAACTTAAATGAAAAGGCAGGAGATTTGTACATCAGCATCAATCGACAAAAAGAAGCTTTTATGCTTTATCAAAAAGTAGTTGATGAGTATTCTAATAACTATCAATATATCAAGGCATCACTGATTTATAAAAATAAAATGTTTGATGTAGAGTCAAGTCAAGCGTTATTATTCAGAGGTTGGATAAATAATAGAGACGCTTTTAACTGCTTAAATAATTACCTTAACAATCTCGAGAATGACACTAAACGTTGGCAAGCCTTAGTGAAAGTATATAAGGAAACAGTTTCCACGCACAACGAAGAAAGTTTTCTAAATATATTGAAATATGAGTTTGAGCGTGAAAATGAATTCAATGAAAGTATCAGGGATATTGCATACGAAGTAATTACCAATAGGCTCCAAACAGATCCGAGTATTGTTTCTGAATTAAAAACTTTCAATCAGCAAGACAAACAATTAGTAAAAGATACCATACGCTATAAGTTAAATGTCTCTAAGAAATAGTAGTATACATTTATTAGGGTACTTCTATGAACTCATTCTTTCTTATACTATCCATCTAAATGCTCAGCTATATTCTTAAAAAAAGCTGTTTGTATCACTACAAACAGCTTCAAACAGTCCTATATCAATAAACTATTTTAATTATACCCATTATTCTGCGTAATACCAGCATTCTGCGAACGAACAATCTGTGGAATTGGTAGCAATAATTTATCGTTAGTAATGGCTTTTCCCTTGGCTGTCAATAAGGACACGGCTCTGCCACTACGTTTTAAATCAAACCAACGATGAAATTCTAGGGCTAACTCTACTCTGCGTTCGTGTTCTACTGCCAGACTTATCGTCGAATAAGCGGCTGGATAATTAGTTTCGCCAAATTTTGGTAACCCAGCTCTAGCTCTTACTAAATTCAAGTAGCTTGCTTCGCCTGTGGCCTCGGCTAACATCAATAAAACATCTGCATAACGCAAAACCATAAAATTGTTATTGGCTAATGGATTCCCTCCTCCTAATACTGCGTTGGTATGCGTCCATTTAATAGGATATTTCTGGGCAATAAATGTGTTTCCATTATTATATCCCAAGGCTATTGATAAGTCACGACGAGGGTCACCGCTTTCATATTCGTTGTATAAATCATCTGTTACTTGGTTCATGCCTGCTCCGTAAAATCCTAAGAAATTATTATTTGGATAAAACGTTTGGTAATATCTGCTATAAGGTGCCGATACTGAACCTCCTAAGTATTGAATCTCGAAAATTGATTCTTTCGTATTTTTTACGTTTGGTCCCCAAAGACTTGCATAACTTGGCAACAGCGCATATTCATTACTATTATAAACTTCTTTCAAAACTGTTGCAGCCGATGTTTTATCGCCCAATGTTAAATATACCTTTCCTAATAACGTTTGGGCGGCTCCTTTTGAAGCACGACCAACCTTTGTACTTGGTATGGCTGAGGCCAAAGGCAATTTATCAATGGCAAAAAGTAAATCTTTTTTAATTTGCTCGTATACTGCTGCTTGGGGTGAACGTAGGATAGCATACGCTTCATCACCTGTTAATGGGGTTGTTACAATAGGCAAATCTCCCCAAGTTTGAACCATATTAAAATAATATAAGGCTCTGAGAAACTGCATTTGAGCTTTCACTTCATTTTTATAAGCTGCACTCAAATTAGCTCCTTCAATTTTATTCAAGACAATATTGGTACTAAAAATCGATTTGTAGTAGTCTTGCCAAAATTGGTAAACCATCGTATTGGTGGTCATTAATGAGTAATCTTTAAATTGCCATTTATCGGCTTGAATACCCGAAATATTGAACATAATGGCATTGTCGCTCATTTGTTCATTACAGTATGATACTGGCCCTTCAGGATGATATATCGTATAAAGAGAAGCATAGGCTGAATTGACAGCCAATTCAAAATCATCGGTTGTTTTGAAATTATCCGCAGTAGCATTTGAAATAGGGGCTAATTCCAAGAATGAATCCTTACAACTTGTTGCCATCAAACAGATGGCTAACAGGACGTATAATTGTTTAATTTTTTTCATTGTCTTATCTGTTTTGAGGTTCCTTGAAACCAAAATATCTTCTTAAAAATCGAATTTAGCACCAATCGTAATTACTCTTGGAATTGGATACGACCCATAGTCAACCCCTACAAAAGCACCATTTGGAGCATTTCCTGAGGCATTTAACCCGGTTGAAGTATTACCGTTGGCTTCTCCTGAGAAACTCGAAGCATTATAGGTAGTATTTTCAGGGTCATAATTGGTGTAATGACTCCACAAGTAAACGTTCTCAGCATTCATGTAAATACGAGCGGTTTTAACTGGTAATTTTTTTAGGATACTAGCAGGTAAGCTATAAGAAATACGGATATTTTTTAACCTTACGAATGACGCATCTTCAACCCATAGGCTGGTAAATTGGTCTTGCAAGCCCGTTAAACCCAATGTTGCTCTGAAGTGCTGTCCGTCGCCTGGGTCAGCCTCTGAACGCCAGCGATTAGCTACGCCCGAATACATATTACGCCCGTTATTCCAGAAACCTGAGTAACGGAAGTTTTGATTAACAATTTCGCCTCCGAAGGTTCCTTGAAACATAAATGAAAAGTCGAAGCCTTTGTATGAAAAAGTGTTGTTCAATCCCGCCATAAAATCAGGCTGATAATTTCCTAAGGTCGTACGGTCGTCTACCGTAATTTTTCCATCGCCGTTTACATCTCTGATGATTGGGTCACCTGGGTGTGTCGTTGAATAATGCGGATAAGCATCTACTGCGGCTTGATTTTTGAAAACGCCATCTACTACATATCCATAAAAATTAGAAATAGGTTGTCCAACTTCCGTTTTTACTGCTACCACAAAGTCCGTATACGTAATAGGTGCATTGCTTTGACCTAATTGCAATACTTTGTTACGGTTCAAACTGAAATTAAAATCAGTCGACCAACTGAATTTTCCTTTTACGTTTTGTGTATTCAGGTTTAACTCAATCCCCTTATTCTCCATTTTACCAATATTGGTCAATTGGGTTGCAAAACCTGTAATATCGGGTACGGGAACATTCAATAACATATCGTTGGTGGTAGAATTATAATATTCTGCTGATAAACCGATACGATTATTCAATGCTTTCAAATCAAAACCAATGTTAAATTGAGTGGTACGCTCCCACTTTAAATCTGTATTAGCAATGTTAGCAATGGTCAAACCCGGTGCTAATGTTGTGCCTGATACATAGTTAGATGAATTCAACAAACTTTTTGAACCATAATTTGGAATTTGGTTGTTTCCCGCCATACCATAGCTCACTCTTAGTTTAAGGCTACTTATTGCATTGACATCTTGTAAGAAGCTCTCGTCTGATATCATCCATGCGCCAGATACAGAAGGGAAATAACCCCAACGAGTATTTGAGCCAAAGCGAGAACTACCATCACGACGAATAGCGGCTGTCAGGAAATATTTATTTTGAAAATTATATTGTGCTCTCGCTAAATATGAAAGCATAGACCATTCAGAGGCATTGGTAAAACCGCTTGATACAACCCCTGCATTAAGGGTTTCAACCAAATCATTAGGGAAACTTCCAGAGGTAAGCGATGCAAATTCATTGCGTTGTTTCTGAGCTGAATACCCTAACAATACGTTGACATTATGATCACCATACGACTTTTCATAGCTCAACGTATTCTCACTTAGCCAGTTAAACGTATATCCACTTGTTGAATATCCTTCGGCTGCTAACACTCCCGAATATCCGTAACCTTGTTTGTTTATCCGATAAGAATTATAACGAGTATTATACAAATTGGCATTAATACTGGTTCTGAATTTCAATCCATCTATTATCTTATATTCTAAAAACCCTGTCGCTAAGGTATTAAAGGTTTTATTTTCTTTATGGATATAACGTGTCAGAGAGTATGGATGCCATAAATTCAAATCGTTATAAGCTACATATTTGTTCCAAACTGAATTAGGGTCACGGTAACCAATGTTGCCATTTTCGTTGTAAACAGGAAATATAGGGTCGCTTTGTAAGGCTAAACTCACGACATCACTTTTACCTTGCGTTCCATCAGTACGGTCGAAAATACTGGTTACGCCCAAATTCAACCCAATTGTAAATTGTTCACTAAGTTGATGTTTGATATTAGAACGGATAGAAAGGCGTTTGTAATAATTTTCGTCCAACACTGCTTGCTGATTAAGGTAGGCCGCAGAAAACATAAATTGCGTTTTCTCTGTACCACCCGATGCAGATAATTGTGCATTTTGTGATGGAGCTACTCTGAACATTACATCTTGCCAATCAGTACCTTTCCCAAACTGTTGTGGATTAGTTAAAAACTCGTCAGGTATTTTATAAGTTGAAGTACGAACACTGTTCGGGTCTGAAGCCTTATTTTTGGCTGGATTCAAATCTACCCACGCATTATTATGAGCATCAATATAATAATCAATCCATTGCTGAGCATCCATCATCGATACTCTTCTTTGTACACTTTGTACGCCAGATTCATAGCCTACGCTAAAGGTAGTTTTTCCTGCTTTTCCCAATTTTGTAGTTACTAAAATAACGCCATTTGCTCCGCGAGAACCATAAATTGCAGCAGACGAAGCATCCTTCAATACCTCCACAGATTCAATATCTTGTGGGTTAATCATATTCAAGTTAAAGTTTTCTAAAGGCACACCATCTACAACAAACAATGGGTTTGTCCCTGCTGTAATTGAACTAACACCACGAATACGAATAATAGGCGAAACTCCAGGTGCACCTTGCCCCTGCGAAATGTTTACCCCAGCAATCTGACCCGCCAAAGCTTGCGTAACGTTACTAAAAGAACGGTCTTGAAATTGTTTGAAGTTAACAGATGATACAGCTCCTGAAACCGCTCTTTTGCTTTGTGTTCCATAGCCCACTACCACAACTTCATCTAAAGACTTTTGGTCAACAATCATCGAAATATTGAAAACTGTTTTGTTGCCTATTGTTACTTCCTGTTTTCCATAACCTACATAACTAAATACCAAGACGGTATTTTCGTTGGCAACGTCTATTTTGAACTGTCCGTTCGCATCTGAATTTGTGCCTTTGGTCGTTCCTTTTATGGTAATATTTACGCCTGCCAAGGGATTGCCTTTTTCGTCTTTTACCGTTCCAGAAACACTTTGCTCTACGGCAAATTCTTCCTTGCTTTCCTCCACAATATTCAAGGATTGTGAAAAATTTTCCAGTTTTCTTAACACAATCTGTTTGTTTACCACCACATAGGTTACGGCTAACGGCTTGAGTAAACGTTCAAGTACTTCTGCCAGTTTTTCATTCTTGGCTGATAAAAAGACAAGTCGCTCTAATGGCACGACTTGCGAGTTATAAGAAATGCGTATTTGAGCAGTTTTTTCGATTTTTTGCAAAGCTGACTTTAGCGCAATGCCATCAATCGATACACTGATTTTTCTATTGAGTTCTTCTTGGGCTGAACTTTTAGCCCAAGAAAAACTCGTGAGAGATAAAATCATGAAAAACTGTAGTCCAGTTATTTTCATAATAGTAAGCCATAAGGCATTTGATTGTCGATTTTTTTTCATATAATTGTTCGTTTTTGAATTACAAAAGCACAAAAAATCCCCTTCCCCTCGCTAAAGGGTTTATGTTCATCAGGCATCAAGGGGATATAATATTAAGGTGTTAGCAGTGGTGGTACATTGCTAATACCTTTTTTTGTGTCTATGGAGGTAATGTTAAAGGAAAAAGCATAACATGTCTTATTTTATTGGTTACAACCTCGTGATTGAATAATAATCTTTTCGTTTACTACTTCAAAACGAGAATTTGGCCCTATTGCTTCACAAATCAATTTTAGTTTTTCAAATAAAGGCTCGTCGGCTAGGCTTGTCGTTAACGAGCAATCTGCCAGTAGTTTTTGGTCAAAATAGATAGCAATACCATAAGCTTTTTCGAGTGTTTGAAAGATTTCACTAATGGGCGTGTCATTAAATTCCAGCGTCGGCGTACTACTAGAAGTAATCGCTAAAATTTGCTCAGGTTTAACATTCGACTGGTTAGCACTATGGTTTTCATTATTCACAATTACCTGCTGATTGGGTAATAATGTGATAATATTGGCGGTATTATCAACATTGGAATCTTCTTTCGGAAAAACCATTACTTTACCTGTTTTCACTACCACTTTTACGTTCGTAGATTTCAAAAAAGCTTGTACTGTAAAGCTTGTTCCCAATACCTTTACTACAACGTCTTTGGCATGCACTAAAAAGGGATGATTAGCATTTTTAACTACTTCAAAAAAAGCCTGTCCTTTTAAATAAACTTCTCTATTGCTAGCTTGCTCAAAAGTTTCAGGAAAACTTATTGTGCTGTTCGGTTGCAAAAGTACGGTACTGCCATCTGGCAATTCCACTGGCATTTTTTGAGCTGTAAAATTTTCTTTCTCAATCAGTTTCTGATTGGTTTTATTGACAAAAAGTTCTTGTGAAATATTTTTCTGCCATAGATAAGCCACTAACCCAATGGTAAGAAATATCGCTACCGACGCAACCAATTTTAAAAGTGATTCCCTACTTTGGAAAATTCTTACTGGAAAAGATGTGCTATTATTTGCTGTATTAATGATACTCAGGGTTTTATTGACTAATAATTCTACTTGAAAATCACTCACCGACTCTTCTTTTAAGGCAGTAGCAAGGATAAAGTCAGTAGCTTGTTGTACAATAGCATATTGTTGAGGATTTTCATTAACCCACATAGTCCAAAAGTCGTCAGGATTTTTATAGCCTGCATTCTTTACCCATTGAACAAATGTTGGTTCAAGGACAAAATCATCTATCGTATAATCATTATATTTTTTCATAAAATAATAATATGCTTTCTATATACAGTAGAAAGTTTGTAACAGGTTGATACTGCTTTTTAAATAAAAAAAATAAAAATATTTACAATCAACTGAGATTCAGCTCATTCAAAAGCCTCTGGCAGGAATATTTAATTAATATAAACCATCAGTAGGCTTAACCATACAGCATCATTTGGAAATACTGTTCGTAAAAAAGTAAGGGCTTCGTGAATTAAATTGCCAACGGTTTGATACTTAACACCCATAATATCAGCTATTTCCTGATTAGTGAGTTCTTTGAAGTATTTTAAATAAATGGCTTCTTTTTGGCGTTTTGGAAGGCTATTAAGATGTTGATTAATGATTTTTACACGATGTAGTTCGGTTTCATTTTGGATAATTTTTTCTTCGATAGAAAAACCAATATCAAAATATCCATCAGAGGCTGAATTGTCGTATTGAGTAGTAGCAAAAGTGTTTTTCTTGACTTCTGTAATAATTCTCCGTCTTACCGAAGCAAAAATATAGGCCTTTACAGAGCCAACATCTTCTTTGAGTGAGCATCTGTATTGCCAAAGCTGTATAAATACTTCTTGGATACAGTCTTCAATGACAGCGTCGTCACTAATCATTTTTCGTCCATAACTTATCAGAGGCTTCGCATAAAGCCTTAAAAGAGTAGCCAAGGCTTCTTCGTCCCCATTACGCAAATCGTACCAAAGGGCTAATTCATCATATCGTGAAGACGAATATAACATAAGTTATGGGTTGAGTTAAACAATTATGAAACACAAACAAACTGTTTACACAGAATATCAATAAATAAAAAAGAAAAAATACTAAAATTCTACTCAAAAAACAACCTCCTTTTATTAATTATTTTTTTCGAATACTTTCGTTTTTATTAAAATACAAATAATCATATTAATATCTGGGCTAGTTTTTTATCTTTGTTAAGTAGCATATTTGGGCTAGGAAGTCGAATTTTAGCATCTCATTTTTTATTTCCCAATACTAAAATACACTAACAATATATATTCATAACAGCCTTATTAATAACGAAACATGACTAAACTCCAACAACTCCACGAACACATCTATTCTTTTTTAATGAATCATCCTGATTTTGTTTTTAAACCAAGAGTAAATTCAGGAGAAAAAATGAACAATCGATTATGGCTTAATGGTAATGACACCTATATTTCGATAGGTGTGTATAATTCGAAAGGTTGGGATAGAAGGATTAATATAGAAATTAGTTTAAGAGACGATCTCCCTAGAAGAACTCACCTTGTAGTTAACTTTAAAAATGAAGAACGTCAAAATTATTCTTCTTTCTATAAGTTATTAGTGAGTAAACTATCAAATGTAATTAAATGTGATAGTATATCTAAAGAGGGTAATTTATATTTTATTTTAGAAGAACATAGTAATTGGGAGAAAGGCATTGAGTGTTTTTATAGTAAAGTGAAACCCATTATTAATCAGTTAATTATTGATGAGGGATTGGAGGATATTTTTTTTATTTCCCCAGAGGATTTTCATAAATACACTGCTAAAATAAATACCCTCAGAAATAATCTATAATTATATTTTTGCATATTAATTGGTCAAATAGATAAGTAACTAAGGCTATAAATATTAATATATGTTATTCTGAAATAAGGCTTATGATTCTAATGAGTAATTGATTTATAAAAGGGAGTAGGCTGACTATACCAGTCTATTACCCTTCCAACTTTTATCAAACAAACATTTTCCTTATATTTATAGTTAGTTTTATATTAAAATCTTACTATTTCTAGATGTTTGCTAAATTAATCTTTCCTGATTCTATACACCCCGACGACCTAGATAGTTACCTTTATGATGGATGGTTCAGAATGGGTCAAACTATTTTTACTACTAATTTTCTAAAATTCTCAGGTACTATTTATAGTGCTATCTGGCTAAGAATTAACTTACTAACTTTTGAAAAATCAAAAACGCAACAAAAACTCTATAAACTGAATGCTGATTTTAGGGTCGAGGTTCAACCTATTCACCTCACTAGCGCTCATGAAGACCTTTTTCAAAAATATAGAAGCCATATTGCTTTTGATGCTTCGCCAAATCTTGAAAACCTCCTCTTCAACAATGGTGTGAATGATATTTATAATACCTACGAAGTGAATGTGTATGACCACCATACATTAATTGCTACAGGTTTTTTCGATTTAGGTAGTACTTCCTCTGCTGGCATTACTTGTTTTTATGACCCTGACTATCGAAAACACAGTTTGGGTAAATTTCTGATGTATCAGAAAATGGAGTTCTGCAAAAAACTCGGACATACTTATTTTTACCCTGGTTATTTTGCACCCGGCTATCGCTTGTTTGACTATAAATTAGATTTAGCTAAAACAAGCCTCGAATATCTTGATGTTTGTACTGATACTTGGCTTCCGTTTAGTCAGTATGACCCTAACATCAATCCATTAGTGATAATGACGGATAAGCTTAATCAGCTATCAGTATACTTAAAAGAAATAGGGTTTGAACATACCTTCTTTCAATATGAGTATTTTGATGCAGACTTAATGACGAGCTTGAATGCTTTGAACTTATTCGATTTCCCTGTCTTTATTTATTGTTTTGAAGTAGATGACACCAATACTAGTCCAATGATTGTATATGATGTGCGAGATAATCAGTTTCATTTGATGCTGTGTTCTAGTGTTTTCAGAACCCACAGCGATTATAATATTGATGATCACTATTCTACTAATCTGTTAAAAACCGTTAAGCACTTATACTCAACAGAATCCATAAGAATGATGGCAGATGTTATTTCTATGTCTTTAATTAAAACAGTATAGCCATTTATAGCAATACTTCAAGTTTTTATATGTAATTTAAAAGATATATTAATCTGAAATTATGAAGAAAAAAATAAAAGCAATCATTACAGGCACAACAGGGATGGTTGGTGAAGGTGTTTTACACGAATGCTTATTGCATCCACAAGTTGAAACAGTTTTGGTTGTAAACAGAAAACCTTGTGGTATCAATCATCCCAAATTGATTGAAATCATCCATCAGGATTTCTACGATTTTTCTTCTATCAAAGATGACCTATCTGATTATAATGCTTGTTATTTCTGTTTAGGGGTTACTTCTTTAGGGAAAAAAGAACCTGAATACACCAAGCTAACCTATACACTTACGCTCTATTTTGCTGGAATTCTTAGTGAATTAAACCCCGATATGACTTTCTGTTATGTTTCTGGGGCGGGCACAGATAGTACCGGAAAAGGGAGAAGTATGTGGGCAAGGGTAAAAGGCAAGACTGAGAACGATTTGATGAAACTGCCTTTCAAAAATGTTTTTGCTTTCAGACCGGGCTATATTCATCCAACTGATGGTTTAAAAAATACTCAACGCTACTATTCTTATCTCAGCTGGTTATTCCCAATCTTTCAAACCTTGTTTCACAACTATGTTTGTACACTCACACAAGTTGGCTTAGCCATGATTAATGCTACGTTGGATGGATATAAAAAAAAGGTATTGGAAGTAAAAGATATCCACGAACTAGCAGGCATCTAACATTGCTCGATACTCATAATCTCAACAAGATTCCGCTTTCCTTTTAACAAAACTTCACCCATTGACTGTACAACATACTGTTCAGTTACTTTTGCACAGTCAATCATTTCTTTAGAGGCCAATAAATATTTGCCGTGGTCGTTACAAACACTTTGAATCCTAGCGGTGGTATTTAATGTATCGCCATGATAGGCAATGTCTCTTTTTATATCTCCAATTTCTACAGCCGTTACTTTACCTAAATGAAGTCCTGCTTTAAACTTTGGCACAAAACCATATTCATTTTTATAGGCTTCAGCTCTTTTGTTGAATTGGGCTTCGCAGGCAAAATAAAAAGCGATGCATGATAAATCCCTTAGTCCTTCAGATTTTGCCCATGAAATCACAATCTCGTCACCTACATATTGATAAATTTCAGCACGAAACTCAGGTACTACATAATTAATATCCATAAAGCTCTGTTGAATAAAAGCACTGTATTTAATATGTCCTAAGGTTTCGGCAATACTGGTTGACGACTGCAAATCCATAAACATAAATACTCTTTCTTCTTCTTTCGGCGAGCGATACCTTCCGAGCAAAAGAGGTAATAAGACCCCTGGTCCAAATTTTTTATTCATCTGGTTAATAAAACTGATGAAAAGATTCATGAAAAAAGTGTAAATAAAGAACAACCAAAAGATATACTTCCATGACTGGTCATTGAGCTCTATATGATTTGCATTAAACATCGGGGCAATCATGCGTTCAAATAGCACAAACCTGATGATAGAGAAAAGTATTAGAAAAACAATAAAAGAAAGTATCCCCTTTAGGATGAAGACTCTGCCGAGAGATTTGCTTCTGAAAAAACTATTTTCTAAATAATATTCTATCATTCCAAAAAATGTACCGTACAAAACACCAAGGATGAGTGCCAGAATAAAATTAGAAAATATAGAATTTTGCACCACAAGTACGAACTCAGAAGAAAGCGAACGGACAAGTAAATAATTGATGGCTCCAAAGAATAGATGTGCTATAATCCAAAAATTTATTTGGATAGATAAATGGGTGAATAAGGGATATTTAAAAGTTATTCTCCTTGCACGACTTGTATAATCTAATTTTTCTGTTGACATATCAAATGTTATCAAAAAGTAACCCGGTTCTGAGGCTCAAACCAACTACAACAAATAAAGCTATTAAGTTCTAAAGCACATAAGGCTTGGTCAATTAATATTCAAATATTTTCCGAGTACCCAATATTAAAGCTTCGAACATCAATGAAATAATTAAAGATGGTGGGTGATCAAAATCATGCTATTGTTAATCATCCTCAGTATCTCCACTGATTTTTATCATATTTTAAGCCTAGCGCTTGCCATAATTTTGTAAAAAAAACTTATATGGCAATTTTAATTTTCTTTGTAGCACACTGGTACTTATCATTATTCTCACAAACATTCTTTTTACATCGCTATGCAGCACATCAGATGTTCACGATGTCTAAGGGTTGGGAGAAATTCTTTTACTGGTTTACTTTTATTACTCAAGGCTCTTCATTTTTAAGTCCAAAAGCTTATGGTATTATGCACCGTTTGCATCATGCTTATGCCGATACAGAAAAAGATCCTCACTCACCAAGTTATTCAGACAATCTTTTCCACATGATGTGGAAAACGAAGGATTATTACAATGCCGTATTGAACGACCGTGCTGGAATTGAGCCTAAATTCTTGAAGGGTGTTCCCTATTATGCCTTGGTTGAAAAACTAGGAGATAAATGGTTTGTAAGAATTGCTTGGGGTGTTTTGTACACTTTGTTTTATATGAAATTTGCTACACATGCTTGGGAATATGCCTTATTACCCATCCACTATTTGATGGGGCCTGTTCATGGGGTAATCATCAACTGGTTTGCTCATAAATATGGTTATGTCAATTTCAAAGTAAATGACACTGCTAAAAACTTATTACCTTTTGATTTCTTGATGATGGGAGAATCGTACCACAACAATCACCATAAATTAGGTGGTAGAGCCAATTTTGGTATCAAATGGCATGAATTCGACCCTACTTATCCAGTTATCTTAGTACTGAATTTATTACACATCATCAAACTAAAACGCAATAACGACTTGAATTATATGTAAAATCAGTTGTGAGTTAGTGAATTGTGAGTTAGTGATTTTAGTTAAAGTCTCTAACTC
>NZ_JBWKYN010000141.1:0-15432 GCF_059423785.1 Arcicella sp. GW458-12-2-14-TSB2
TCTTCAACCTTATTATTAGCGGGCGACTTAAGTCGCCCGCTAATAATAAGGGGACATATTTAAGCCAAATCAGAAGCACGATATGCTTCAATCAACTTCATTTCGCCTTCTTTTCCACCGATAGAATTGCCATGTTCCATTCCTAAAATGAACTCACCTCTATTGGTTGCTTTAGCCTTTTCGTTAATGTGTTTGAACAAAAACTTATAGTTTACTTCGCCCGTAGTAGGTTCTTTTCTACCCGGTTCATCACCAATCTGGAAATAAGCAATCTCATCCCAAACCCAATCCATGTGTTGTGTCATGCGTCCTTCGTTGCGTTGCATGTGCCACATATCGAATAAGATTTTACACGACGGGCTATTCACAGCCTTGCAAATCATATAAGATTGGTCAGAATTACGAAGGAATAAATCAGCATTATCAGAAAGCGGTTCCATTACCATTACCAAGCCATGTGGCTCAAAAATCTCAGCACCTCTTCTAAAAGCATCAATTACATTCCCAGTTTGTACTCCTATCGGTAAGTTGCGTTCAAAATAGCCTGGCACAATCGTCATATATTTTGCATTACAGCGTTTGGCTACTTCAACTGCCTTTTTACAAGTATTCAAAAAAACATCCTTAAATTCTTGTTTGCCTGTGGTTAAAGATGTTTTCCAATTGTCGCCACCATCAATCACAAAAACGCCCATAGCCATATCCAACTTAGCCATAGTATCGCCTATTTTCTTTTGCAATTCTGGGGTTCTGCCCATCATTCCATTATCTTCCAAAGCACGAAATCCCATCTCGTGCATAAACTTCAATTGGTCAATTTCATCTTTGCCTGCCGAATTTTGGAACATACCAAAGTGCGGAGCATATTTTAATTTAAATACAGGTTGAGGACTAGCTACATTTGCTTTTTCAGCCGATTTTGCCAAAGTTGGCAACGTCGCCAAGCCTGTGCCAGCAATGATGTTTTTTGTGAAATCTCTTCTTTTCATAGTTTAAGTTAATTTTGAGTAATATTTAGATTTTAAAGTAATTTTTTACACCCGCTAAAAAACTTTCATCAATCATTCTTTGATAGCTATTTTTTCTTTGTTTTATCACTGTTTTTACAAATAGTATCTAAATAAACCAACGAAGTTAATACAACAAAAAATCAGCAAGTCATTGATTATCCCTGTCATAAAATTGTATCGCTTCAAAAAGATGATTTTACACTATTTTAGACATGATATATTGGCTGAACCACGTATTTCTTTAAGTTTTTACTGTTCAAATATACTCATGCTAAATATAAAATATGCACGTACTTATAGGACTATGGTTTTTTAAAATTCCACCACACTTTATGGGGATATATGCTGTCTAGGACAACAGGTTCGCCAATAAGAGGGGTTGTGAGTTTAATATCAGAATGCTCCAAGCTTTTTACCAAGCGATTGATAGGCTCGTCCCAAGCGTGATAACCTAAGGCAAATTTTGCCCAGTGTACTGGCATCAATACTTTGGTATTCAATTCTGCGGCTACTTTGGCCGTTTCCTCTGGCGAAGTATGTATCAGTGGCCAATCTTTACCATACTGACCGTTCTCTAATAAGGCAATATCGAATGGGCCAAATTTCTCTCCAATGGTTTTGAAGTGATGATCATAACCAGAATCTCCGCCAATAAAAATGCTGTAGCCATCAATTTTCAAAACAAAAGAAGACCAAAGGGTTTTGCCACGTGTAAAACCTCGTCCCGAAAAGTGTCTTGCAGGCGTTGACGTAATCTCTAAATCATCGTTAATCTTTTTACCCTCCCACCAATCGAACTCAACAATGTTTTCAGGGCATACTCCCCATTCTTCTAAATGTGCGCCTACACCTAAAGCGGTATAGAATTTCTTTACTTTGGGGATTAATTTACTGATAGTCACATAATCCAAGTGGTCGTAATGGTCATGCGAAAGCACTAGCATATCGATATCAGGAAAATCTTCTACATTGTATACATCAGCACCTTTGAATGCTTTCCCAAAAAAAGAAACAGGAGAAGCCGAGCCACTAAATACAGGGTCAACCAAAACCGTTGTTTTTTTAGATTTGATTAAATAGGAAGAGTGTCCAAACCAAACGATGGTTGGTTGCTCAGAAGCTAATGTTTTTAAATCAGTTTTGATCGAGGGAAGGACATTGTCTGGTTCAACTGTTTTAGGCTTATTCAAAAAATCGTTAAGCAATCCCCAATAAGAAGCATCCTTTGGCATTACTTCAGTAAGCGATAGGTTTTGGAAAGAGCCATTTGAATAATTAGGTGATTTTTCGATACGAGCTAGGCGAGCGCCAGAGGGGTCTTTGCCAAAAACTTTTTGTTGCATAAAGACATACAAGCCCATTCCGAGAAAGGCAAAAACAAGGATAATTAGTAGCATAATTTTGCGTAAATATGTTAGGATCACTTTTTAATGAATAGTTATTTGAATAATTACCTTGCTAACACCTATTCTTAATGCTTTTGTTCATTTCTGCTGGTATTCATCAATCCAAACATCATCACCAATGCAGTTAATACAATTACTTGAATAATTAATGATTTATTCATTAACGGAATATGCTGATTAGGCTCTATCGCCAAAAAGAGTAAAATTGTAATCAGCCCTCTGGGTGCTACAAAAAGTAGTGGACGGAGGTTTAATTTAGATAATTTTAATTGTATAGCACGAATCAGGAAAATCATAAAGACGATTCCTAAAGCCCAACTGAGGGTATCAGTATTTAATATTTCGGCAGATTCTATAAGGTACCCAAATAAAAGAAAAAACAAAGCCCTGATTAAGAAGGTAGCTTCGCCTACCAGTTCATGAAATTTATTAACTTCTACTTCTAATTGATCGGGCTTTAATCGTTGAATCCAATGAAACTGTTTTAGTTTATCGAGGTTTCCTAAGAAAAGTCCTAAAAGAAGAATAAAAACCAAGCTAGGTAAATGATACAGTTTGGCGATGGCATAAATCAGAATTACTAACAAAATGATTGGCCCAAATTTGATAGGATGTTCAATCTTGCTTAATAAAAAGGACAAAGTGGCCGTAGAAACAAACGATACGATAATAATAATCAAGAGTTCAAAGGCAAACTCTGTAAAGGAAGCGACATTAATAGTGGCGTTGAGAGCCATAAAGTTGAAAAAAAGCACCCCAATGATATCTGATAAACTACTTTCGTAAATGATAAATTCTTTGTCCGTAGCTTTTAGGTTTTTCACACTTGGTATCGCAATGGCACTACTTACCACACATAGAGGAATAACATTGGTCAGATTGTTTTTGAAAGAGCCTCCACCAAAGTATTGGAAAGTGGCTGCCATCAAAAATGCTAAAATTACCATCGGGAAGAAACCCACAATAAAGGATTTTTTGATAATCGGAATTTTGGATTTGTCCAATTCAAGTTCCAAGGCTCCTTCTAGCACAATCAATATTAATCCGATTGTGCCCAACACGGGTAGAATAGCAGTTAAATTGGGTACGCGGACATTAGTGAAAGTAGTAACTTGTTTCACTAACCAGCCCAATAATAGCAGTAATATAACAGATGGAATTTTTGTCCGAGACGCAGTTAAATCAAATGCATAGGCAATTAATAATAACGAACATACAGTAATGATGATGGTTGTACTCATGTTTTATAAGATTAAGGTTAGCTTTAATTTAAAAGCAAATAGATATTCTTTGTATTGTTAAGACTTTTATACTGATATTTTTGTTTAGGTAATAAGAGGATAATCAGAGATTAATAATTCATTTAAATGGAAAATATAGATACAATAGCTGATGGGCAACAAGTGGTATTATTTGATGGTGTTTGTAATTTTTGTAATGCTTCAATCAATTTTGTGATTGACCATGACCCAAACAAACATTTCAAATTTGTTTCGTTGCAATCTGAATTTGGGAATGCTATTTTGAAAAAGTACCAGAGAAATACGACAGATTTTGATTCGGTAATTTTATTGAAAAATAATAGAATATTCACCAAATCAAAAGCAGCATTAGAAATTGCCAAAGATTTATGTGGTTTTTGGAAGTATTTGTCCCTTTTTAGCGTATTACCGAGTGTAATTCTTGATTTTTTTTATGATTTGATAGCCAAGAATCGCTATAAAATTTTTGGAAAATCAGATTCTTGCCGAATGCCAACGCCTGAGTTAAGAGAAAGATTTCTCTGAACGGATAGTAAATAGTTAAATTGAATAGTTAATTTTGCGGACTTTAGCACAAGAGCAATAGAAATACTATACTCTTTTACTTATTTTACTCACATTCATTTAATTATTAAAATGAAAGCATACGTTTTCCCGGGTCAAGGCTCTCAATTCAAGGGCATGGGTAAAGACCTTTACGATAATTCAGCATCAGCCAAGGCATTATTCGAGCAAGCAAACGAAATTTTAGGTTTTCGTATTACAGATATTATGTTTGAAGGTACAGATGAGGAGCTTAAACAAACCAAAGTTACTCAACCTGCTATTTTCTTGCATTCAGTTATTTTAGCCAAAGAAACAGCAGATTTTAAACCAGATATGGTAGCGGGGCACTCATTAGGAGAGTTCTCGGCATTGGTAGCGACAGGAGCATTGAGTTTTGAAGATGGCTTGAAATTGGTCTCTGCACGTGCGTTAGCCATGCAAAAAGCCTGTGAAAACAATCCTTCAACAATGGCGGCGGTATTAAACTTATCAGATGAAGTAATTGAAGAAATTTGTGCTTCTATTACGGATGAAGTAGTAGTGGCTGCTAACTATAACTGCCCAGGTCAGGTAGTAATTTCGGGTTCTAACGAGGGCGTTGCTCAAGCTGGTGAAAAACTAAAAGAAGCAGGAGCAAAGCGTGTTTTATTGTTGCCAGTAGGTGGTGCATTTCACTCTCCATTGATGGAGTCTGCTCGTGAAGAATTAGCTGCTGCCATTGAGGCGACACCTTTTGCACAACCTGCTTGCCCAATTTATCAAAATGTAAATGCTCAGCCTTCAACGGATGTTGAAACGATTAAATCAAACCTTATTTCGCAGTTGACTGGTGCTGTTCGTTGGACACAATCAGTTCGTAATATGGTTGAAGATGGCGCAACGGTTTTTGTAGAGTGTGGTCCAGGTAAAGTATTACAAGGATTAGTAAAAAAGATTGCTCCAACTGTTGAAACTAGTGGCGTAGCTGTTTAAAATATCCCGCTTTTACCACAAATAGTAAGGTAGAGATGATGTTTTTTTTGAAATATAAAAGTCAATTAGTCAATAACTTATAAAATTTTAGTGTGTCATTTTTTTATTTTTTGAAAAAATGACTTGACAAAGCCGAATTATACGACTAATTTTGCACCACAATTCAAATGTGATTGACCGATGGTGTAATGGTAACACTACGGTTTTTGGTACCGTCATTCATGGTTCGAATCCATGTCGGTTAACAAAAAGCCTTCAAGCTATTTAGTTTGAAGGCTTTTATGTTAATATCATTTCGTACACGTACCAAAATACCCTTAAAGAAACATAAATAATACCGCCAGATAAATTTATGCACAATTAAATAGATACAATTTAGGTTTATCATAGCAGACAAGCATTTTTATATTAACTTTAGTTTTTGATAATTAAACGATTTTTAAAAATTTTATTAAGCAATTGACACTAATCAAATCAATATCAGGCATTAGAGGAACTATCGGTGGAAAAGCAGGAGAATCCTTAACACCTTTAGACGTTGTTAAATTTACAGCAGCTTTCGGCACTTGGTTAAAAAGAAGAAAACCTGAGACCCTTAAGATTGTGCTTGGACGTGATGCTCGTCTTTCTGGAGACATGGTTTCTAAATTAGTGGTAGGTACACTTCAAAGTTTAGGATTAAGTGTACTTGATTTAGGACTTTCTACAACACCAACCGTTGAAATGGCCGTACCTGCCGAAAATGCCGCAGGAGGTATTATTTTAACGGCAAGCCATAACCCTATTCAATGGAATGCCCTAAAGTTATTGAATGCTGAAGGTGAATTTATTTCTGGCAATGATGGAGAAGAAATGCTGCTGATTGCTGAAAATGAAGATTTTGATTTTGTTGATGTCAAGAAATTAGGAAGCTATACCCAAGATGATACTTGGCTTCAAAAGCATATTGATTTGATTTTGGCTTTACCATTAGTAGATGTTGAAGCTATCAAAAATAAGAACTTTAAAGTAATTGTTGATGCTGTAAACTCATCGGGAGGAATAGCTGTACCGATGTTGCTTGAAGCATTAGGGGTAACACAAATTACAAAATTGCACTGTGAGCCTACGGGGCATTTTGCACATAATCCAGAACCACTACCTGAAAACTTAACCGATATTACGAAGGCTATTGAAAAAGGTAAGTTTGATTTAGGAATAGTAGTTGACCCAGATGTAGACAGACTGTGCTTTATGTGCGAAGACGGTTCTCCATTTGGAGAAGAATATACTTTAGTAGCAGTGGCAGATTATATTTTACAAAACCATAAAGGAAACTCGGTATCAAACCTTTCTTCGACACGTGCTTTACGGGATGTAACAGAGAAGGCTGGCGGAAAATATTATGCTTCGGCCGTTGGAGAAGTAAATGTAGTTACCTTGATGAAATCTGCTAAGGCTGTCATTGGTGGCGAAGGGAATGGCGGTATTATCTATCCAGCATTACACTATGGTCGTGATGCATTGGTGGGTATTGCATTGTTTTTGACACATTTAGCTAAATCAGGCAAGCGAATCTCAGTAATGAGAAAAGGCTATCCTGAATACTATATTTCAAAAAATAAAATTGAACTTACACCAGATATTGATGTAGATGGAGTGTTGGAAGCTATTCAGAAAAAGTATGCTAAAAACCCAATCAATGCGATTGATGGAGTGAAAATTGAATTTGATAAGGAGTGGGTTCACCTCAGAAAATCAAATACTGAACCTATTATTAGGATATATTCTGAATCAGATTCAATCACCAAAGCTGATAACTTAGCTAAGAAATTGATGAGTGATATTAAGGAGATTGTGTCTGGGAAATAAAATATGCTACTTTACACTTAAACTAGTTATTAAATAAAGCACCTAATTGAATGAAAAATATAGTTTTATTGTTTTCCTTAATAATAGGATTTTCACCAATTTATTCCCAAAATTTTGAAGTAGGCTATTACATTAAAGATGGGAAAAAAAATGAAGGTTTTATTAAGTATGAGAGTTGGTTAAGGACTCCCCACACAATAGAATTTAAAGCTAGCTTAAATAGCACCGTTGAACTAATAAATGCTCAAAGTGCAGAAGAGTTTTTTGTGCATGATGAAGTTTATATCTCTAAAAAGATTGATGTTAAAATTGATCATGATACACCAAAAGAAGCCAATAGCGAAATTGTTGCAGCATTTTTTAGAGGTGATTATTTTTTAAGGGTTTTCTTGAAAACTACTAAGATAATACTTTTTGAATTTGTTGATCCAAAAGAAAAAAGTCATTTATTCATCGAGAAAGATAATACTTTTCAAGAATTATTTTATTCAGAAGATTATCATTATGAAAATGATAGAATGTTTCTTACAACTAAAAAGGGATACATCGGTCAATTAAGGGCGTTGTTTGCAGATTGTAATAAAATTAATATTAATGACGATTTCCCGTATGATAAAAAAGACATTTCAAAACTATGTTTATCATATTCAAAATGCAAGGATAGTGAGGTAGCACCAACAATAAATGCAAGCTTAAATAAAAACGATAAGACTAGGTTTGCTGTGGGTGTTATTGGAGGGCATTATTTAAATGTTGATAATCCAAAGAATTGGTTTACTGGACTATCTGTAAGGATGAGTTTTCCTCGTAGTTTTAATAATATTTATTTGCAAATAGAGGGAACTTATAATAGGATCAAGGAAACTAGTGATTTTAGTATTTACTATTATCCTCAACCTGATGATGCTATTAAGGTGTATAACGTAAGTTTATTATTTGGGAAGTCATTTGGTCATAAGAGTTTTAGACCATTTTTCAGTGGAGGGATGTCTTGGATTGGAAGATATGGAGGTAATGGTATTTTGGGTGCTGGGCTTAGCTGGAAAAGAGCTGTAAAGATTGAATACAGAGAATCAACTAATAAGAGTTTACGACAAATAGCAGTTGGCTATCAGTATGAATTTTAGAAAATGAATAAAGTGATTTTTACAGAATGTCAGACCCTGTGGGCTGACATTCTGCATTTATAAGAAATCCAATTAAATAGACAGAAGTAATAGACTTTATCAAGCAAATGAATAGAATTTATTTAGATAATGCTGCCACAACCCCAATGGACAAAGCAGTAATCGAAGCGATGTTACCCATGATGGAATCTAATTTTGGAAATCCATCTTCTATCCATACTCACGGACGTGAAGTGCGTAATACCATTGAGCGTGCCAGAAAAACGATTGCAGGTTTATTAAATACCTCGCCTGCGGAAATCTTTTTTACCTCTGGTGGAACAGAGGCAGACAACACTGCTATCGTCCGTTCTATTGAAGATTTCGGCATCACACATGCCATTACTTCGCCTCTTGAACACCATGCCGTACTTCATACATTGGAATACATGGCTAAAAAAGGGAAAATCAAACTAAGCTATGTTGAGTTGGATGCTAAAGGTCATGTAGATTTAAAGCATTTAGAGGAATTACTACGCGATAATCCGAAGACATTAGTTTCGTTGATGCATGGGAATAATGAAATCGGTAACTTGTTAGATTTAACAGTGGTTGGGCAATTGTGCGAAGACTACGGTGCCATTTTCCATTCAGATACCGTACAAACAATGGGACATTATCGCCATGATTTGCAACAAATGAAAATTGATTTCATGGTAGGTGCAGCGCATAAATTTCATGGTCCTAAAGGCGTTGGTTTTTTGTACATCAATGCCAAGAGCAAAATAACTCCCTTTATTCATGGCGGTTCACAAGAAAGAAATATGCGTGGAGGAACGGAAAATGTATATGGTATCGTAGGATTGGCTAAAGCATTAGAAATTGCTTATGCAGGCATGGACGAACACAGAAAGCATATTGAAACGCTAAAAGCTAGAATGATTGCTAGATTAAGCAGTGAATTAGATGATATTGAATTCAATGGTGATTCTGATAATTTAGATAGAAGTCTTTACACGGTACTAAATGTAAGTTTCCCACCATCTGAAGAAGCAGATATGTTTTTGTTCAATTTAGACATCAACAAAATCTCCGCATCGGGCGGAAGTGCCTGTACGAGTGGCTCAGATATTGGCTCACACGTATTAACAGCCTTGAATGTTTCGGCTGAAAGACCATCAGTTAGATTCTCGTTTTCAAAGTATAATACAATAGAAGAGATTGATTATGTAGTAGATAAATTGGTGAGTATGTTGAAAGTAACAGCTTAGGTGCTATAATTTTCAATTTAGAATTTAATACAAAAGGCTCAGAGATTCTCTGAGCCTTTTGTATATTTGTTTAATTAGCCATTTTGAAAATGGCGCTTAGCTGTGGAATTTCGGCATCATTTTTTTAGTATCTAGGTTTTTGGAATGGGTTTTAGTAGCGTTTGTGGGTTTCGTCTTAATTTAAAATATATAGTATTACCAATTCATCAGCATTTTAATCCTTATTAATCCTATAAACTTATGCAGACAATAGACAGCCGACAACCGACAGCCGACGACCATCAACCAACCCTTAAAAAAGTTATTAATACTACCCAATTGTGGGCAATTGCAGTAGGACTTGTCATTTCAGGAGAATATTTTGGCTGGAATTACGGCTGGGCTTCCTCTGGCACCATTGGCTTTTTAATAGCAACGCTGTTAGTAACGATAATGTACGTTACCTTTATTTTCTCCTATACCGAGCTTACAACCTCCATTCCTCATGCTGGAGGAGCTTTTGATTACGCTAACAGAGCGTTTGGTCAAGTAGGCGGTTTTATTGCAGGTTTTGCCACATTAGTAGATTTTTTATTAGCACCACCAGCGATTGCTTATGCCCTTGGAAGTTATGTCAATTTCCTACATCCAGCTATTCCTGTAGTGCCTACGGCAATAGGTATGTATGTGATATTTATTACTATAAATCTTTTCGGTATCAAAGAATCTGCTCGGTTTTCATTGTTTGTTACCATTTTGTCGGTTTTAGAATTAATCATTTTTATAGCGGTTATCTTTCCTTTTTACAAAACAGAAAACTTTATTGCCAACAATCCGCCTACTATCACGGTCGATAGTGTTTTTGCTGGTATACCTTTTGCAATATGGTTTTTTGTAGCGATTGAAGGCGTAGCCATGGTAGCAGAGGAGGTAAAAGAACCCCGTACTACTATTCCAAAAGCCTATATTTCTAGTATCATTACTTTGGTAATATTGGCTTTGGGCGTAATGATTCTGAGCGGAGGCGTTGGTGACTGGCGAACATTGAGTAATATTGACTATCCTTTGCCCGAAACACTATCGATGGCCTTAGGAAAAAGCAATAGCCTTTCAAAAGTGTTTGCTAGTTTAGGACTATTTGGCTTGATTGCTTCGTTTCATTGTAATACGATTAGTTATTCTCGACAAATCTTTGCGTTGGCTCGGGCGGGTTATTTGCCTAAATTTTTATCGGTTGTTAACAAAAAGTATCAAACGCCTCATTGGGCATTGATAGCGGGCGGTGTAGTAGGAGCAATTGCTATTTTTACGGGCACGACCAATAAAATCATTATTATGTCGGGCTTGGGGGCTGTGGTAATGTATGCCATGAGTATGCTGAGTTTGTTAGCTTTACGGAAAAAAGAACCTCAGCTAGACCGACCATTTATTGCTCCTTTTTATCCATATTTTCCTATTATTGCCTTGGTGTTGTCTTTGGTATGTATGGTTGCTATTGTATATTATAATCAGTATTTAAGTGTTTTATTTTTTGGAAGTTTGATTGTGTGTTTGCTTGGGTTCGTATTAAAGTTTGGAGGGAAAATAGCTCCAAAAACTATCATTAAATAAAATGAAGCAAGTGTTTATACTTGACTTCTGATATCAATATTATGAAAAAAGCAGTTGTATTATTACATGGTTATGGTGAGGATGCTACCATTTGGAGCGGTTATGTACCTTTTTTACAAAAGGATTTTTATATAATTGTTCCAGAATATGCACGATTGAGTAATCTAAAGACGATTGATGATTACGCTGATTTTGTGGAAAAAAAAGTTAGCGAAAGCGGTTTTGAAAAATGTGTAATCATTGGGCACTCAATGGGAGGGTATATTGCTTTGGCATTTGCCGAAAAATATCCTGACAAAGTATTAGGTCTTGGACTTTTTCATTCTACAGCCTTTGCAGATTCAGACGAGAAAAAGGCGGCTAGAAATAAAAATGTGGAGTTCATAAAAACGCATGGTGCGGAAGCTTTTATCAAAGTTTCGACGCCTAATTTATATGCAGAAGCTTTTGCCAAAAAATATCCTGAAATCATTCAAAAACACATAGATGCGTCTTCGTCTTTGCCTGTTGAAGCATTGATTGCCGGAATGGAAGCCATGCGCGACCGCCCCGACCGCAAGCACGTGTTGAAGTCGTTGCGTTGTCCTGTAATGTTTATTATCGGTGAAAGGGATAAAAGCGTTGCTCCAGAAGACGCTAAAGCACAGATTATGATACCGAAATTTTTCTCATCTTCTATTCTTGATGAAGTCGGACACATGGGGATGATTGAAGAACCAGAAGATTGTTTGAAATTTGTAGGAAAGTTTTTACTGAAATGTTAATTGTAAGAGATAATGCCAGAGAATAATACCATCCTTTTCCAACAACTTTTTGCAGGAGAACAATTGTATGTAATTCCTGAACAAAGTTTGCAAAAAGAAGAAATAACTGTTGAAAACAGCCCAATTGCAAGACCCATCGAGGAAAAAACGGTAGTAAAAGCTACTGCCACAGTGAACGAAGTAAAAGTTTTGCATTTTGTGCCTAATCACAGAATAGTTATTTTGGTAGATGAATATAGCGAAGCAGACCAAGCGTTATTGGCTAAAATCTTGACAGCTGTAAAGCTCAATCTTAATCAGATAGATTTAGTTCGCTTGGCAGATTTGAGCCAGATGAATGCCAGAACTGCTTTCTCGCAAAACCTTATTAGTCATTTTATTACTTTTGGGGTAGCTCTGCAAAAGATAAAGCTTGAAATTCCACTCAATCCATATCAAACCAAAGAAATCAAAAATATTCGTTTTTTGTTTTCTCATGCATTGAGTGAATTGCAGCATGATGTAGAAAAGAAAAAAGCCTTGTGGAAGGCTTTGCAGGAAATGTTTTTGTAGTTTTTTTTGAGTCATAGCTTTTAAAGCTATGACTCAAAAATTTAAACACTAAATACCATACCCAAAGGTGTATTTTCCATTAGAATCAATAAAATAAAAGCCATCCATATAAATTTCGGCTTTACGATCTTTTCTCATCTTTACTCTTTTATTTGAAAGAGGTAATGTCGTCCAGTATTCTTCAATAGGAGGGAATTGTTTTACTTTATTACCAACAATTTTATCTATACACTTTGAACATTCTTCAGAAGATGTTATTATGCCCCCTTGCCCTTCATACTCAATCAAAACAATCTCATCATCAATAATTGTATAATTGGTGTAGGGCGTTTTGTACTCTTTATAATGATTATCCCAAGTGATACATACACTTAGAGTTGTTCTCTTTTCATATATATCATTTCCCATATATTCCATTCCTCTACTAATGTGTAATAAAACAATACCTTTATCCCCTGGTAGCTTATTGTACTTATAGCCCAGACCAATATATTCTTTTAGTGCTTTCTTGACAGTAGTGTCTTTAATTTCCACTTTCATTAGTTCACACTGAGCTTTGCTATTGATTGAAAGGGATAAAAAAATGATGGATAGTAATAGGCGCTTTTTCACAGAATAACGTTGTTATCAAGGGTTTAAAGAAAAACAAATTTCCATTCAATGATACAATATATCATCGAATGGAAATAATAACATTATAAAATTAAATACCTTGTCTGAAGATGTAATTCCCTTTCAAATCAATATAATAACAACCATCCATGTAAGTTTCTATTTTACGTTCCTTACTCATTTTTACTCTTTTATTAGAAAGGGGTAATGTTGTCCAATACTCTTCTTTAGCAGGGAATTGTTTTACTTTATTACCAACAATTTTATCAATACATTTTGAACATTCTTTAGATGGTTTAATAATACCTCTTTGTCCTTCATACTCGATTAAAATAATTTCATCATCAATAATAGTATAATTTGTATAAGGGCTTTGAAACTCTTTATAATGATTATCCCAAGTGATAGATACACAGAGTTGTGTTCCCGTTTCACGCCTATCATTTCCTGTATTTTGTAATCCTTGACTAATTTGTAATAAAACAATGCCTTTATCACCTGGTAGTTTAGAATACTTGTATCCTAGCCCTATGTATTCTTTAAGGGCTTTCATGACGGTAGTATCTTTAATTTCCACTTTCATTAGCTCACATTGTGCTTTGCTACTGATTGAAATTGATAAAAAAAGGATGAATAATAATAAGCTTTTTTTCATGTTAAGGACAATTATGTAGGTTATCATTTACGCCATCTATGTATTTTTGGGTAGCATTATATTCATACAACTTACTTTGAGTTAAGATCATGAGTTTAATGTTAGGAAATACTTCAGGTATTCTTTGATCGGCATTACTTGCTTCGTCAAAATTAAGGGTTGTTGGAGGAGTGTAAGGGTGTGTGTGAATAAAAGCATCAACTTCATAAACTTCGTAATCACCAATTGCTCCATTAGATAAAAAAATGTTAATTTGAATTTTCTTTTTACCGTTGTCATCAAATAATACAACTATTGGTCTTCCTTGATCATCCAGATATGGAGTTTTTAATGCTACACTTGTAGCATAATTATCATAACTCGGTAAGATTATAATCTTACCAGTTGTTGTTAATATAGCTCCCATTTCTTTAGTTAAAACAGGATCATTATTTCGATAACTATATTCCCACATAGCCCGTAGTCCAGCACACTTGTCATTATATACTTCAAATCTTCTTTCAGGCCGGTTAATTTTTTGAGTCATAACTTTAAAGCCAGCAGGATTGGTTACAGTACCTCCACTAGTCCCACCTCCACTACTATTTGGACAATGAGCCGTGGTTGAACAATCTGAATAATATATCCAGCTTGAGCAAGTACCATCACTATAACAATCTCTTTCTCTCCAATTAAAACAGTTTTCAACAATTTCACATTGATCATAAACCTGTGTAGAACGTGCAGATTCAGATAATATTTCTTTTTCTTTTTTTGGAGGAGTATTAGTTTTATTATTAATACAATCTCCGTTGCGAGTACAACATTTTCCAAAACCGTTAGGAAAATATCCTATAGGACAACCTATAATTGGTTTTGAACTAGGGAGACTATCAATTGGTGTATTTCCAAAATCACTGTCTAAATAATCTCTCTTCAAAGGATTAAATCCCATCTTATTGTCATCACGAAAGTATGTTTCAGACGGTTTATTTAACTTTAATTCAAGCGGTGGAGCTTCAAATAATATATCACTATTTTTTTTAATTTTCAAATCAGTTTCAGAACCCCAGTAATATAAATCATTTTTACTGTTATTTCTAATATAAATATCTAAAGTACCTTTTTTAAGAGGCTCATCCACTGTTATATTCAATAGTTCAGCATCGTTTTTTGCTGCTTTGGTAACGGGCTGACTCCATGTTTTTAATACTTTTCCATCTGAATCGCGGTGTTGTATGATAAAATTGGCATCAGGTATAGCACGAGGTCTATTTTTCCAAATGTTTGGTAACGTTGCTAAAGTTAAACCAAATGGAATTAAAGAAGATGTTTTTGCGGTACTAGAACCTTCTTTGGTATTTGAATAGTTTAGCTGTGAACCTATTACAATACCTGTTGAAGCTAGGGCAATATTTGACCAAAACTTTTTAATATTACCAGAACGATAACTTACATAAATACTTGAATTAATTTTTGTAGTAGTTGTGGTATTATTTAAGTCAATTTTTTTTAATAAAATTTGTTTGTTATTTACAGCACTTAATGTCGGTTGTCGATAAGAATTATTGATTTGTGAGAATGCTAGGTTTTGACTAAAGAACATTGAAATTGTAATCAGAACCATTAATAAGTATTTGTTTTTCATGTTTTTGAATTTAAGGTGAATTGTTTTTCATAAGTAATTAATCAGATTGAAAATATAATGGCTTAATAAATAGGTTAAGAAGTAATATAATGCTGACTATTGGTAAATAACTACCTTGTGAGAAGCACTAAAATTTAATTTTACATTCTCTTTATTATTTTTTATCACCAAATATCATCATTTAATTTTAAAAAACTTTGATAAACAA
>NZ_JBWKYN010000142.1:0-15381 GCF_059423785.1 Arcicella sp. GW458-12-2-14-TSB2
CTATTAGTAGTATCCAAATATCATCAAGAGATACTACTAATAGTTTAAAATTAGGCTGTAATATATAACCTCCTTAATATAAAAAATGTATTTTACTTAGTAATATTAAATACAGTTCTTATATTTGCACAACTTATTTTATACTATAAAAAATGCTGACAACCGAATTATTGATAAGATTCTTGAATAGGAATCCGGCCTTAACAATCACAGGCATTGAGAAAGAAGCGGGTATGCCTACAAGGTCGCTGACGCAAATTATTAATCTCAAAAGAGAACTATCAGATAAACAACGCTTGAAACTATTACCGATTTTGATGAAGTATGGTTATAGCGAGACGTTCAATTTAAAAGCTACTACAATTGCGATTGCTAATAACAAGGGTGGCGTTGGTAAAACAACCACAACGGCTTATCTAGGAGAGGCATTATCGAACAGAGGGCTAAAAGTACTTTTAGTAGATTTAGATTCTCAGGGAAATTTGAGCCAAATTTTTAATGTAACTACTGACGAGGGACAGGTGTTCAATTCGTTGATTAATTTTAATGAAACGTTGCATATCAAGCCAATTACAGAAAATCTGCATATTGCACCATCTGATTTAGAATTGCAAAAGGCTGAGTTATCTCTGCTTTCAGCTCCTGCTAATCAACAACGTTTACAACGAGCTTTAGTACCATTTTTAGATGTGTATGACTTTATTTTAATAGATTGCCCCCCTTCCCTATCTGTTTTGACGTTAAATGCCCTAAATGCGTCTAATTCATGTATTGTAGCCATGCAGCCTGAAATGAATGCTGTGAACGGGTTAAATTCTTTGTTTGGTGTAATTCTTGAAACACAAATTTTATCTAATCCAGGACTGAGAATAGAAGGCATTTTGTTTACGATTGTTGAAAAGAATACTGTGCATATTGGCTTGAAAGAAGCTGTTCGTGAAACGTATAGCAGCGTAAATATTTTTGAAACAGAAATTAAGAAAGGAATAGAAATCAAGAAAGCACAAGCCCTTAAATCACTAATTTTTGACTTTGATAAGAACTCAGCCGCTGCTAAGTCTTATGATCAATTGGCAGTAGAGCTTCTTAATAACTTGAACAATAAAAAGTAATCAGGGAATGGCAAAAAAGATTGATTTTAAAACACAGATGAAATCTAATGTGACGCAGACAGTAACTTCTGGTTTGATTTCTAATGAAACAATAAAACAAAAAATAGTTATCTTAGATGAGCTCAAGAATCTTATTGAGCCTTTGCAAGAGGAAGAATTACAAGGTTTAGAGAGCAATATTCTTGCCAATGGATGTAAAGATTCTTTAATCATCTGGCAGACTACCGAAAAAGTAATAAATCCAGAAGCTATTACAGATACAGAACGGTTTGTATTAGTAGATGGACATAACCGTTATAAAATTTGCACCAAACATAACATTTCTTTTAATGTTATGCTGATGTTTTTTCATAGCTTACAGGATGTCAAAAATTATATGCTTGACCTTCAGATGGGTAGGAGGAACCTGAGCCAAATTCAAATGGCATATTATCGTGGGCTGAGGTACAATAATGAAAAAATTACGAGCAAAGCTGAAAATTTTAGCAAAGACGCAGGTGATGAAAAAACATCTCAAAAAATAGCGAAGCAATTTAATGTAGATGAAAAAACTATTCGCCGCGATGGTGAATTCGCGATTGGATTAGAAAAACTTAGTCCCGCTTTTAAGAAAGAGGTGCTTGCTGGGAAACAAAAAGTTTCAAAGAAATCGGTACAACAACTAACGAAAGTGGCCGTAGATAATTCGATAGAATCTATTGAAGATTTAGAAAAGGTATTGTCTAAGAAAGATAGTGCGGAAACAACTCTTGTAACGGAAAGAAAAATAAATAGAGATACTATTCTAACAATTCAGAATATGCTTGAGAAAGTATATGAAACCAATAGTTTAGATGATTATCAATCTTTAAAAGTAAAAGTAGAGGAACTAGGAAAGATACTTTCTGAGGCTTAATTAGAAATTTTCTCCAAGTGGACATTATGTCCACTTGGAGAAAACCATGTTTAGCTTTACACCTGTCGTTTGGCATTAAATTGGATTCATTTAACTAAGTAATCATTTTAACATTTACAATAATCATACAAAGCACTGTTTTTATTTGGGATACTGTATGTATTAAGCCATTAAAATACGATTGTTACAGTGCAAAGAACCAAATTGTGCTGGTTAAAAAATATCTATTTTAATAACTTTATCTTTTAAATGTTTGAATGAAAGTATTAGTAGAATCTGAGCTTATTTTTGGGTTAACCAGTTTTCTACGGCTCTCGAAAAATCGGCTACGTCAATAGGGTGTCTGCTAGTAATAATGTTTCCGTCTGTTACTACTGGAGCTTCTAGTACATTGCCACCAGCATTTTTTAAATCAACCTGAATATTCCAATAGCCTGTTAGTTTTCTTCCTTTCAAAATATCTGCCGAAGCCAGTACAACAGGAGCATGGCAGATAGCTGCTATGAGTTTCCCTGATTTATTGAACTCCTGAATAAACTTAATTACGTCTTTGTCATTGCGTAAGTTATCAGGATTCCATGCACCTCCTGGGATGAATACAGCATCATAATCTGCTACTTTTATCTGATCTGCCGTTCTATCAAATTTTATCCACCCTACTGGTTGAATATATTGAATAGCCATTACATGAGTTTTTGACATTTCAGGATAAGAAAGTCCGAATCTTTCTGGAGCTGGGTTGAATTTTGGAGCAACGATTTCCACTTCAGCACCTAGTTCTTTGAAATACCATACTGGACCTGTCAATTCAATTTCTTCAAATCCGTCAGCTACAATTACAGCTATTTTTTTCCCTTTTAAAACAGTCTTATTTTTTACGGGTGTGAAGAAGAAGTCTTTCAACGCTTCATTACCCGGAGCATTCAATAATTGACTAACTGGCATATTAACAACAGCAGGCTGAGTAGATAATCTATTGATAATTTCTAACTCATTTGAGTGATTTGTTTTCATTTCCTTTGTGCTTTGTTTAGTTTGAGCATTAGTATTTAATGTTGCAAGCAAACAGAACGTACTTGCAACAATGAGTTGATATATAGTTTTCATTGTTTTAACAGTATTAGTACTACTTTCTTTGATACTTTCCGAAGAGTAATGCTCAGATAATTTGTGCTATTTTTACTATATTTGATGGGTCGAATAAACTTCTCTATTAGCTAATAGCGGGACAATTTTGTTGACAACTATACTTTGAAAATGTGCTGAATTTCTATGATCATTCAATGCACTCTCATCTTTATACGCTTCCGAGAATTGCAATGTGTTTGTATCTGTTTGACTTTGATGGACTTTATAAAACAGATTGCCAGACTCTAATCTACTTTTTGGGCAACTTCATTTAAAAGGTCTAATACGTTTGACAATTGGCTTTCTGAAACCTGCCATTTAGCAAATACAAAAATTGCATTTGACCTCATGTCTTTACAAATTTGAGTTTGTTTGAAAATTTTATCTGAAAGATAGTCCTTGCTCTTATGATTCAGATAAGAGCAAGGATAGGAAATTTAGGCCGCTAAGATGGCAATGATTTTTTCGGCAACACCTTTGGCAGAAGCTGGATTTTGACCAGTTACAATGTGTCCATCGGCGATACTATTGGCAGACCACGGTTCGGCAGCGTGGAAGATAGCCCCTTGCTTAATAAGTGCCGATTGAAGGTCGAATGACACATCAGGACGAGCGTAATTATCTTCTTCAGCTGTGGTAAACGAAGCAATATTTTTACCATTCACTAAATAGCTTCCATCACTCAATTTTACATTTAGTAAAGAAACAGGGCCATGACAAACAGCACCTACTACAGCACCACGTTCGTAAGTATCAGCGATTACTTTTTTCAACAAAGGTTCTTCGACCATATCTACCATCGGAGCTAAACCACCCGGAATGAAAATCGCATCATATTGACTTACATTAACGTCTGATAGTTTAGTTGCTTTTTGCATTTTAGCCCAACCATCACCTGTTAAGAAAGCCAAGTTATCTGGGTCGTCAGCTAAAAATAAGGCATCTAAATACGGCGTGTCGCCAGTTAAAGTTGCAAAATCAATTTGGTAGCCAGCTCTTTTAAATTCAGCATAGGGGTGGGCTACTTCAGGTAAAAATGTACCTGTTCTTCTATTATGAGGGCCAATTGTATTGGCATTTGAAGCGATGATTAATACTTTGGTTTCCATGACTTTAAATAGTTTAATTGTTACATCTAATAGTTGAATTTGAACATCATCGTGAGCTGCTCCATGTCGATTTTGTTCTGATTTCTGATGTAAAATTACTAGGTGTAAGCCCCCCAATCGAAGGAAGTAAATCACTTTGTTTCTGTGATTTGAGTCACACAAAACACCCAAAGCGTACAGATATTGATATTTTTGGATGACTGTATATTAGCTAGTATATATTAAAAAAAATATAGCTATTATTGACCTATTTTAACGAGCAAATTAGTCCGTTTTCATAGGTTTGAAGATTTGACTAAAAATAGAAATAACTGTTTATTATTGATACAAACGGCTCAGGGTTTCTCGGCTTACTCCTAAAAACTCTGCGATTAACTTTTTGGGTATTTGTTGCATTAAGTTGGGGTATAGTCTAGCAAATTCCTCATAACGTTGTTGAGGTGTTCCCGAAAGTAAAAGCTTGATTCTTAATTGTAGTGCAACATAACCATTGGTCAGTTTTACTCTAAAAAAATGTTCCATTTTATGAAAAGTTGCTGAAAGCTTTTCTCTATTTTGCAGAGTTAGACATAACACTTCACCTTCTACCAAACATTCTATGTACATGGTTGCATCTTTTTGTTTAAAGAAAGAAGGATAATCTGACATCCACCAATTTTCTTGTGCAAATTGTAATATATACTCTTTCTCTTGCCCATCAATATAAAAGACTTTATAAATACCAGATAGCACAAAGTACTCATGTTTTACTTCATCACCTTCGCTGAGAAGGTATTGCCCTTTTCTAACTTTTTTGACCGTGAAATGAGTTTTTATTTCTTCAAACTCCTCATCATTGATGGGTGCAATATGTTGAATATGTGTTCGTAGTTTTTCCATGCGATATAAATTCACTTTTTACAAATATAGAGTATAGTCAAATTTTAGTCGCAAATACGATGGCTTTATTTTAGATTATCTTGTAGTTTGCTTTTCAGCTTCATCACAAAGCCAATGTATTTAAGGGTAATAGGATTTTTGTTTGAATAAGTGCCTCCATTTTCACTTATTCATTGATAAAAATGTATATTTGTACAAATAATCAAACTAAAAAATGTTAAGAGACCTTTATAAAGATTTAGTTCATTGGAAAAATTCACCCAATCGAAAACCGCTTATCTTGCAAGGAGCAAGACAAGTTGGAAAAACTTGGCTGATGAAAGACTTTGGGAAACAGGAGTTTGACAATACAGTTTACCTAAATTTCGAGAGTAGCGAAAGACTAAAAAGCTTATTTTCAGTCGATTTTGATATACAACGCATCATTACTACGATTGAAATTGAAGTAGGCTACAAAATTCTGGCAGACAAATGTTTAATTATTTTTGATGAAATTCAAGAAGCTGATAAAGGACTTACTGCTCTAAAGTACTTCTACGAACAAGCACCCCATTATTTTATTATCGCTGCTGGCTCGCTTTTGGGCGTTTCTTTACAAAAAAGCACTTCTTTTCCAGTGGGGAAAGTAGATTTTTTGCAGATGTACCCGATGAGTTTTGCCGAGTTTTTAGAAAATACGGGTCAGCAATTACTCTTAGACCAGCTTAAATCCGAAAATTGGGCTGTAATAGATACTTTTCACGAAAAATTGGTCGATTTGTTACGACGCTATTATTTCGTTGGTGGAATGCCCGAAGCGGTTGATAATTATATTCAATTTCAGGATTTATACCAAGTTAGAGAAATTCAAAACAAAATCCTATTGGGTTATGAAAACGATTTTGCCAAACATGCTCCAATCGAAACAGTGCCAAGAATTCGATTGGTTTGGAGCCATTTGATTAGCCAATTGTCTAAAGAAAATAGAAAGTTTATTTACGGACAAATCAAGAAAGGTTCAAGGGCAAAAGACTTTGAAACAGCAATCAGATGGCTTACGGATGCGGGTTTAGTACTGAAAGTAAATATCGTAGAAAAACCCAATATTCCGCTAAGTGCCTACGCAGATATTGATATTTTCAAATTATTTTGTTTAGATGTGGGCTTACTCAATGCGATGGCAGGTATTTCGCCAAAAATACTTTTAGAAAAAAACAGTATTTTAACGGAATTTAAAGGGGCATTAACCGAGCAATTTGTGGCACAGCAATTGAAAATCAAACATGAAATCTATTATTGGTCTGCTCAAAACGCTACGGCTGAAATTGATTTTATGATTCAAAAAGAGCAAACAATTATTCCGATAGAAGTAAAGGCCGAAGAAAATCTCAAATCGAAAAGCTTGAAAGTATTTGTAGATAAGTTTAAAACACAACAGAATATACGTTTTTCAATGAATAACCACAGAGTACAAGACTGGATGATAAACACTCCATTGTATGCGGTGAATAATTTATAAAAAGCCTTTTAAACAGAAATTACTAATGAAGAATCAATTGCTAATTCCCAAACTTTTCAAAAAATCTGCTCTGTAATTTCCGCCGATGGGTATTTCCGTTTTACCAATAAATACCCTGTTTCCTTCAACATGGCTTATTTTGGATTTATTTATCACAAATGACCGATGAAGTCTTAGGAAATTTTGAATGGGCAATAATTCTAAAAAATCACTAAATGTCATGATTGGGAAAATAGTCTGGTTTTCGGAAACAATTAGTACGTTATTTCCTTTGGCCTCAGCATAGAGTAATGAGCCAAAATCCACTTTGTGTATTTTTCCATCAGCTTTTATAAAAGTAAAATTTTCTGTGGTTTCTTCTATCGATTTTATAGAAGGTTGTTTTAATAGCGCTAGTTTTTCTTTGACTTTATCAACAGCAATAATAAACCTATCCAAAGAAAAAGGTTTGAGCAAATAATCTATTGCTGAAAGGTCAAAGGCATCAAGGGCGAACTCCTTGTATGCCGTAGTAAATATAACACAGGGTGGATTTTTAAGTGTTTTTAAAAATGCTATTCCATCCAAAACAGGCATATTAATGTCCAAAAAAAGTAAATCAACAGATTGACTTTCTAATATTTTCTTAGCGACAAAAACATTTTCGCAACTCGCCAATAGCTCAATTTCAGGCAGATGTGAACAGTATTTTTCTATAATTTGTCTGGCTATAGGTTCATCATCTACAATAAGACACGATATTTTATTTTCCATTTATCCTGAGTTTTACTTCGTAGTTAGTTGTAGTCTCATTGATTTCCAAATCATACTCGCCTTTATATATCAAATCCAACCTTTTTTTTACGTTATCTAGGCCAAATCCACTATGTTTTTGCTTGTCATTGTACATATTATTATGTGAGTTTACAACCGAAAATAGTATTGAATTTCCCCAAGTTTTTAGGTTTATTTCTATATTTATCACATTATCCAGACTGTTTTTGGAGTGTTTAAACGCATTTTCTACAAAAACAATCAACAGCATAGGAGCTATTTTAAAAGGTTTTTGAGGGTTACTTTCTTCAAAGTCTATTTTCAAGTTTAGGCGTTCGCCTAAACGTATTTTTTCAAAATCAATGTAGTTTTTTATATAGTTTATTTCCTCTGTCAGTGGCACCATAATATCTTTGGCGTCATACACCGAATATCTCAACAAATCTGATAGTTTCAGCAATAAGTTAGGTATTTTTTGATGGTCAGTTAATGACAAACCGTACAGATTATTTAAGGTATTAAACAAAAAATGTGGACTTAGTTGAGACTGAAGAAGCTGTAATTCGGATTGACTATGCAAAGCTGATGTGTTGGCTACGTCTAATTTATATTCAGTACGCATGCGTGTGAGCTTTATGAGTAGACCAATTAAGATACTGATAACAAAATAGATAATCAACGCTATAGCGACAACTAAGAATTCCTGATGAGTGATAAGTGTGTCTATAATGGGCATTAATGATACTATCAGGGCGAAAGTCAACCCAATCAGCACAATAAATACCAAATTACTGATATGCTTTCTTTGCCATAAACTGGCCAAAAAACGACCTACAAATACACCAATCAACAATAAAATAGTTGATATTAACGCTATCTCGTCGTCATTATTCTTGAAAAAAATATCTGCAAATGCCATAAAGACGGTAAACAGGAGTATAGAAGCTATAAAAGACAGCCCTAAATAATTGCCGATTTTAACGGCTTCTTTTCCAAATATTTTTTCTAAAAAGCTCATTTTGTTTTTTTCTACAAAATTGAATACCCTTATGTATAATTAAAATTATTGACTTCAAACGCCATTATTTGACTGACGAAATCGCAATTAAACCTGTTAAAACCTTTGTCAGTCCTTTTGCTATGTTTGTCCCTTCAAAATTGATTTCTGTCAGACTTGTTTTCTGGGCAATCTCAAGAAAACAAACTTTGTCAAAAAAACAATTATGAAAAAACTATTTCTATTACTAATCCTATCGGGTCAAATATTGGCTCAAAATAAAAGTATAGTCGGGAGTGTCAAAGATACTCAAAATGAATCGGTGATTGGTGCTACTGTCAAACTTATGAACAGTATCGACTCAAGTTTTGTGAAAGGAGGAATTACTGATATAAATGGAAATTTCTTTATCCAAAATTTATCTAGCGGCAGTTATTTTTTAGAAATCACATCAATGGGTTTTTTGAAATATAGAAGTGTAAAAAAAACATTGGACGAACAGCAAACTAAGGTAGAATTGCCCGTTATTATCCTTTTGTCTGCTAAGAGTACCACTTTAAACGAAGTAGTAGTTAGTGCTAAAAAACCGCTAATTGAACAGGAAATCGACAAAACGGTTGTGAATGTAGGAACGATGATATCGGCAGCATCCAGTAATACCCTTGAAGTTTTGCAAAAAACACCAGGCATATCAGTGGACGCCCAAGGAAATATTAACCTGTATGGAAAAAGTGGAGCAATGGTTTTGATTGATGGTCGCAGTACCTACATGAGTGGAACAGACTTGGTAGCTTATCTTAAATCTTTACCGGGTGGTTTGTTAGATAAACTCGAACTGATGGATAATCCACCTGCAAAATATGATGCCGCGGGGTCTTCTATCGTCAATATTATTTTAAAGAAGAACAAAGCAAGAGGTTTAACGGGAAACCTCTCTTCGGGTATGTCTATGGGGCAAAAACTGAGAGTCAATAATAGTGTTAATTTTAACCTTAATCGCCAGAAAATCAATTGGTTTTTGGGAATAGACCAGAGTTTAGACCAAGATTACACAGAAGAAACTTCACAAAGGACAATTTTTAATGATGAAAAAATAAGTATAACCAATATTCAATCGAAAAACTACAGCGATTATAAATCTAATAGTTTGAATGGAAGATTTGGAGCAGATTTTACTTTAAGTGAAAAAACTATTTTGGGCGTGCAGTTTTTTTTACAAAATAGACCCCGTTCTGATGAGGCAAACTATGTAAATACGACAGACACTCAAGAATTCAAAGGCAATAATAATGGGACCAATAATTGGAACTCAAAATCCGCCAATGTAAACTTCAATCATAAATTCAATAACAAGGGGCATGAGTTATCTGGGGATTTGAATATATTAAACTACCAGTCAGAAGGCTTACGAAATTTTAATAGAATAACAGAAAATGAGCTTTTTGACAACAAATTATCTAACAATATTAATATCTATAACTTCAAAACAGACTATTCACTACCATTGGGCAAAGGAGCCAATTTAGAAAGTGGATTAAAGTCGAGTTTTGTAAAAAACGATAATGATGCACTTTTTCGAGACGAATTTGCCGCAATCATTTACAGCCGAAGTAACCATTTTATATATCATGAAAACATAAATGCAGGATATATAAATATCAGAAAACCAATCAATAAAAAGTTGAGTTTACAAATGGGTTTGAGAGCAGAAAATACCAATATCGTAGGAGAATTACTAGCAAACGAAACTATTAAATACCAAAAATTTAATCAAAATTTCACCAATATTTTTCCTAGTGTATTTTTAAGTTATAACCTAGACAGTTTAAAAAACCACAACATTAGTTTTAATTTCACAAGGAGAGTAAATCGACCTAATTATCAGCAGTTTAATCCATTTCTAAACTATGTAGATGCCTATAATTACACCCAAGGCAATCCTGATTTACAGCCGTTTTACTTGAATTTAGTACGATTTAGATATCAATATAAATCTATTTACACAATGGGTTTTGGCTATGATGGAGCGGATGGAATTCTGGGAGAAGTTACCATCAGAGAAGGCGAAACATTTATCCGAAAACCATTTAATACGGGCATTGGCAACAGAATATTTATTAATCACAATTTAACACTGCAACCGACCAAATGGCTAAGCTCAACATTCTATTTTCAAGTGGCTCGATTCGACATTAAAAGTAACATAAACGGAGAAACAAACCATACAGTATTTTTTACTGGAAGAGTATCTACCACCCAACAAATTAGTTTTGGGAAGGGGTGGTCAAGTGAACTTACGGCTCAGTACAAAACCGAAGAAAGAATCTATCCTACAACAGTGTTAGCTCGGGCATCTGTTTACTATTCGATGCAAAAAAAGATTTTGAAAGACAAAGGAGCGATAAAACTGAATATCAACGATATTTTTCACTCAGATACCTATCGAGAACGGATAGAAAACTTTCAGAATATTTACCAAAATAGGGTTAATATAAACGATACTCAGCGAATAGGCTTGGCATTTAGTTATAGATTTGGCAATGAAAAATATGCCAGAAAACGACGAAATAGAGACAATTCTGTAACGGAAGAAACAGAAAGAGTCCAATAAGGCGTGGGGAATTTCAGTTTTCCCCTCTATTCATCTCCCAAACTCCTTAAATAGATTAATCATTTGCAACACCAAAAGCGTTGATTATATTGGAGCTTTCAAAATAGTGGAAATTGTACTATCCCGAAAGCGCAAGTTCGAAGTTTTTAGGTATATTCATTTGTTGTGAAATATTCAAATTTTAAAATCAATAACGCTTTTGGCAGAAAATTGGCAATAACAAACCTTATAATCTGTGAGAGGAGTGAGGTTATTCCTTTTTTCTCCATTTAGTTAAATGAGGGCTCATTCAATCAAACCCAATTTAGCCTTCAAATCAGCAACTTCGGCTTCTAAGTTTTTGATGTGTTGGTATTGGGGCTGTAAAACCTCTTCAATTTCTTCGATTGTAAATCGAGGGGTAATATGTTGCGGGCAATTCCAGTCGTAGGCTTCAATATGGAGTACCATTAGGCGTTCTGGGCGAAACTTATAACCATCCAAATCAAGCAAATGATGTAATTCTGGATTGTCCTTTAGTGCTACTATTTCGGCTTTGGCGTATATTTTTAATCGTTTTTTATTTGGATAGTCTACTAAAAATAATGCTACTTTGTTGTTAGTAGCCACATTACCCACCGAGATATATTGCATGTTACCTTTGAAGTCAATAAATCCCAACCGATTTGCATCCAATACCTTTAAAAAACCCTTGGGTCCACCACGGTGTTGGATATATGGAAAGCCATTTTCGCCAACAGTTGCCATATAAAAACTATCTCTTTGGGCAATAAAATGTTGTTCATATTTGCTTAACCCTTCGTACATAGTTTGGCTTTCCATACGGGCATAGTTTGCTCTGCTACCAAATTGTTCTTGTAATTTTTTGGCAGCAGAGCTAAATCCGATTTCTGCAAAATTCTTTGCCATGATTTTATTTATTTATGGGTGTCTTTATTTTCATGTTCTGCCAAAACTTTATCCCATAAAGTATCACCACATTCATCAGGAATAACTATTTCTTCATTATTATCAAGAAGTTGTACTTGCTTTGGCTGACTCGCTAATAATGTTGCTAAGTCTAATTTTTTCGGTTGCATTTCTGTAATTTCCATTGTCTTGTGTTAAAAATGTTTCTTAATATTGATTAAACGTGTTTAAAATGATTTTTATAAAAACAGACTTGTCTGTTTTTATTTGTTAAATAAAAAATTATAATAATTTTTCGACGATTCTGCGAGTAGCTTCAATAGTCCAATTTTCTTTAAAAACTTTACTGCTTGCCAAAGCTCCCTCAAATAGTATGTACAATTCATCAGCAAGGGCTTCATTATGAATAGGTTCAAGAATTTCGATAAACAGCTCACGTATTTTATTCTTTTGGTCTTGAATTAAAGCAAGTACGCCCTCGTTGTTTTGTGGAATTTCTGCTGCAATATTTAAAAAATGACAACCGTTAAAGTTTGTTTGATTTGAAAATTTAACCAAAAAGTCAAAGATACTAAGCACCTTTTCTCGTGGTGTTTGTTTTTGGTTGACTATGCTTCTCAAAACTTCATTTGAACTAACAGAGGTGTTTCTCAAATAGCTTTTCAATAAATCGACTTTTGAAGGGAAATGAGCATATAGACTGGCTTTGGCAATGCCCGCTTCAGCTATTATTTGATTGATGCCAGTTGAGTTATAACCTTGTTCATAAAATAATCTTGCGGCTGTATTTTCTATATTTTTTTTGGTTTCCATTAATTTCTTTTTTGTTACAGGACAAATGTAATTAAAAGTTTTATAAAAAACATACAGACCTGTCTGTTTTTTATAAAACTTTTAATTCAATATTCTTGAATGGACTCTTATTTTTCAAAACATCAATGAAAGAAAGTGCAAAGCTCGATAATTAGTTAAAAAAAGTCACACATAAAAGCTTATAATTCAGGTACTGTAACTTATACCAATCACTATCATTTATTGAGGGCAATTGCTCAAACATTCCTAGATGCTATGCACTGTAACACAAAAGCAACCATCTCGAATCATAGGATTGAGTAGTAAATTTCTAGCGATTACAGTTTCAGTAGGGGAGGGGCAAAAGAATAACTGGACATTACTACCTGAGGCTACTGAGATCCGGCTAGTCTAGCAGTCGGCTTCTGTGTTTTATTTTATGGAGTTATCGTTAGATTTAAAATTTTGGAACAGTAGGTTTTTGCCTGCTGTTTTTGTTTTAAGGTTTGTTTCTCATTTATAGTTATACCCATGTTTTAAAGTAAGTCTTTCGAAAATTGTCAGTCCGTTTGACCGATTAAATTTAAAGTAAGAGAATTATTAGGAATGAATAAGGAAACAACTAACTTAGTAAGTACAATAAATTGCACAACAATACAAAAATCACAATATCAATAGTACAACAAATCTTTCGTAAAGACACTTCGCCAATACTCACATTGGGCGTCATTTAAAATGACCCGCAACAGACATATTTTAGACAAAAGAAAACAAGAGGTAATATGCCCATAAAAAGGAATTCAGTTCAAACAAGTATTACATTAGAAGAGTTTTATCTTGACTTATCTACAAGAAACACTAATTCTTATGTGGACGTTGGAAAGGAAATGCTACTTTTCGTTGAACTTATAAATCAAACATTTACGGAGACGTTACTTTGGGGGAAGACATCACACGCAAGACTAGTAATTCAAAACGCAGACGATTGGAAAGCAGATTGGTTTGTAATAGTTAGCAACATAGGAACCAAAGAATACTATTTTGAATATTTAGTACCTGAAAACAAACAACCGTGGACAAATGCTTTTGTCCGTGGAGAAGCAAGAACATTAGCCGATGCTAAAAAATATCTTTTAATCGCAATGAGAGAAAGTGGCGGTTGGCCAGAAAATGCTGAATTGAAAAGGCTTTTAGAAGAAAATAACTTACAATAATATAACCACATCGTACATTTTCGTCTCAAACTAGTAGTAGGTTGTTTCTTACGCCTCAAAATGTTAAAGAGCGTCCCGCTCGTACAATGTATCAGGGATAAATATTCCTTTTGCCTTGCAACATTTTAATATTTTAAATAAGCCCTTTCAAACGTGAGGCTCTTATTTGTATTAGGTCTTAGAAAACCCTAAAACTAGTTCGGGAATTACAACATCAATCGTATAACCGAAAATAGGAATAACACAAAATACGACAAAAAATTCGCATATTAGAGAGTTAGCTGATATTTTATGACAGAACTTTGGACAACAGAAGAAATAAATGAGTATGACAGGTTGTTTAAGACTTGCCAGAGTTTCGTTGGAAAAAAAATCGAACAAGTCATTTTTTATTTAGACGAGAATGACATTGACTTTAATGAACAACCCAACGAATATGGAAAAAGCCTTTTAAATGCAATTGAACTTAAAATTGCAGATCAGGCATATTGTTTAGGAAACTTGTTTTTGGGGAAGAATTATAACGGACTGAGTATTTTAGTTGGAAAAACCACTGATTTCGAAAATATTAAAGATAAGAAACCTGTTGTTTATCCTTCTGAAATAGTAGGACAACAAATTATTAAGATAGTAATATATTGGACAAAATCGCTTTGGGGAAACTATTTTGTACCTCAAGAAATTGAATTTAAAACAGCTTCTCACTTTTTACTTTGTTCAGCAATTGAAGTAAATGGCGGAGAAATAAATATTCCATTAACGGACGAACTTCTTGTTGTAGAAAATGACTTCGGTTTAAGAAAATTTGAACTTGGAGAATATGGAGTTGGGACAAATGAAGGATACATATTCAATAATTTTGAAGAAGTAATGAGAAATGAAAAAACACCTCCTAATAACTAAGCTTTCATGGTGGCTGAAAGCCAAACAATGAAGAGATGAGTGCTGTTGAACTTAACTTGGGCGAACGGCTAGACTAGCGGTCGGCTTTATACTTCTATGAAAGTGAAGTGCCAAATCCAAGCTTTGTACAAAGGTATTCCAGTTTTATCAAAAAATAACCTGTAAAATGCAAGTACAGAGACATCTGAAAGATTAAAAACATTACTTCAACATCATCAATTAAAAGTTTACAACTTTGCTCATTCAATTCAATGGTATTGGACAACCACAACAGACCAATAAACATTCTATTGCTTTAAGTATTTCAAGAGATATAAGATAAAACCCAAAATGCGGTTCAACAAATTACAATAAAATAACTGAGAGTTCTATACTTTATGATAACAAAAAATTATCTATTGCTTGGAGACCCCAGCTCAGGCAAACAACTCCTTTAAAACGACTAATCTATACTTAAAGAATTTATTTCAAAGTTTATAAATGATGACAGAATAATTATTGGTCAAAATATATTGAATGTTCTTGAGATAATTGTAAACTCTTTAAGACTATTTTAAGCGATATATTAAACTATACAAATA
>NZ_JBWKYN010000143.1:0-15370 GCF_059423785.1 Arcicella sp. GW458-12-2-14-TSB2
GTATTAGAAGTAAATATATTTGGTATAATTTACCCTATCACAACCATCACCTCCCAAACGGCAATTCCACAAAAAACTCTGTCCCCTGATCTGGTTCGCTTTTTAGCCAAATCTTACCATGATGGGCTTCTATAATTTGTTTACTGATATACAACCCTAATCCAAAGGGTTGTTCGCCTCCTGTTCCTTTTCGCCTAGCCGAAGTAAAAGGGTCAAATACTTTATCCTGCATTTTTAGGGGTATTCCAATTCCTGCATCTTTTACAGTAGTAATTGTTCCACTTTCAGATACTTTTGTATTGATGTAAATATTGCTACCTACGGGGCTAAATTTGATGGCATTCCCTACCAGATTATTAATCACTCTTGAGATTTTCTCTCTGTCAATATTCATTTTAATATTCGTATCCGTATTAAAAATCAATTGCTGACGCTTATCTTTTGCTTTAAAGCGGAGTAATTGCACACATTCATTCAGTAAGCCATCAAAGGATGTTTCTTCTTTATGAATGTCATGCTTTTGTTCAAAGTCAGTTTTTAATAAATCATTAATTAAGTTTAGGCTATTGTTGATAGACGTCTGTATTAGCTCTATTAGCTCGCTATCGTCTTCATCCATTTCTTTTTCAGCGAGCATCGAAGTCATCGCACCAACCGCACCAATCGGATTTCGGAGGTCATGTGCCACAATTTTGATAAGGCGAGCATAGTTTTTATTCATCGTCTCTAAATCATGCATCGTTACTTCTGCATGCTGAAACTGTAGCCTGAGGGCCTCTCTGGACTTTTGTGTACTCTTCCAACTACGCCATAATATAATCATCATCACGATAGCCATCACACTGATTACGATGGCTAATATCAATAACCTAGATTGGTACTTTGCCAACAGGTTTGATGATTCTAGCTGTTGCTCTTTGGCTGCAAAATCTTGATAGTCAATGCCAAATAGGTTTTCTTGAGCATCTATTTTGTCATTGATTTCTTGGTATTGCTTGCTAAATAAATAGGCATTATAATAATCTTTTAGTTCAGCATAAGCAGCAGCTAATTTTCTAGCGAGTAGCTCACTATCAACTAAATAGCCTTTCTGAATCGCAATGGTAAGTCCTTGTTTATAGTATTGAATGGCTGTTAACTTATCCCGTTGATACATCTGGTCACCCATATCAGTCAAGATAATGACGGAGACATTCGAGAGATTATTTTTTAACGCATCGTCATTAGCTTGTTTTAATAAAGCCATGCCTTTATCAAACTGATTATTTTTAATATAATTATCAGCCGTCAATTGGTCATACGCCAACAGTATACGTTTATCTTTATACTTTGCAGCAATGTTTCTGCCTTTGTTAAGGTAATAGTTGAGCGAATCTTTGCTAAACTTCTTGGGGTACTTGATGATGTAGTTATAGATAACCAATGAAAAAATAGAATCATGACTTATTTTTTTGCCCAATTCCAGTGCCAAATTATAGTTAGTAGACGACTTCTTTTCTCGTCCCATTACTTCATAAAGAATGGCGATATTCATTAATGTTTGGACAATGTTGGAAGAATCTTGAAGTTTTCTATAATGAATATTCCCTTCATTAAAATAGCGTAATCCTAGCTGTATATTCCCCTTGATAAAATAAAAAATACCAAGGTTATTCAATACATCCGCTTGACCTTTTGCATACTTTAACCTATTGGCTATTTCACTAGCCTTTTTGGTGTAGTAAAACGTACTATCGATGTTTTTTTCATACAACAACGTAGCAATCCTATTCAATGTGTTTACATATCTTAAACTATCACTTATCGTAGGCAAAGATTTTTGTAGCTTCAAGAGTTCATTAGATTGTCCGTGGCAATGCAGACAGAAGGGAAAAATAAACACTAAGAGTGCTGTATTTATTTTTATATTAAAATAACATTTTAAGTGCATAATTTTTCATACAATTTATACTTATGAAACAAGGTTTAATAATTTTAAACAAGGTTGAGAACCACGATAAGTTTCATTAAAATAGTATTATATAATATGGATTTTGTATGAAATTTGACACATACATTAATGTACTCAAATATATTATTTTTCGTGATTCAAACAGACATTCGGTATAAATAATTGATAAATACACGGAATTTTAGTCCCTCACTATTATTCTTAAAGCAAAATAGTATTAGTAGAAACTACCCAATTCAATGTTTGAGCGAAAATCCTCTTGGCTTGTTGTTACTATACCCTAAGGAACAGGAAGGAAGAATCACTAAATCGTGTCAAGTTGCAGCCTTATTATGATGCGGATGGTTTATCCATAAATATTTAACATGAAAAAACTGATTCTAATACTGGCGTGTTGGCTTTTGGGATGCACGCAAATGGTAGCACAAAAAACAGCTAAAGCTACTTTCCCTGATGGTAGCCAAATATCGAGCTGGTTTACAACTAACAAAAAAGTAACGCTTGCACAGCTTGGCAAAGCGTATGTGATTACCGATTTTGGCGTTAAGCAAGATAGTACGCTCGTACAAACGGAGCTTATCCAGCAAACAATTGATTTAGCAGCCCAAAAGGGCGGAGGTGTAATCATCATTCCTAAAGGCACATTTATGAGTGGAGCTTTGTTTTTCAAGCCCAAAACCCATTTGTATGTATCTGAAGGAGCGGTATTAAAAGGGTCAGATAATATCGCCGACTACCCTAAACTACCCTCAAGAATGGAAGGACAAAGTTTAGATTATTTTACAGCCTTGGTAAATGCTTATCAAGTAGATGGGTTTACGATTTCAGGAAAAGGAACGATTGACGGCAATGGCTTACACTACTGGGAGGCTTTCTGGGCTAGACGTAAAGAGAACCCTAATTGTACTAACTTAGAAGTTTCTCGCCCTCGACTGGTTTTTATCTGGAAGTCTAATAATGTACAGGTACAAGATGTAAAACTGCATAATTCTGGTTTCTGGACGAGCCACTATTATCAATGCAATAATGTGAAAGTATTAGATGTTCATATTTTCTCACCCTATAAGCCCGTAAAAGCCCCAAGTACGGATGCCATCGATATTGATGTTTGCAATAATGTGCTTATCAAAGGCTGTTATATGTCGGTGAATGATGATGCCATTGCATTGAAAGGTGGCAAAGGCCCGTGGGCAGACCGTGTACCAAATAATGGAGCCAACACAAATATCATCATAGAAGATTGCGAGTTTGGTTTTTGTCATTCGGCACTTACCTGTGGGAGCGAGGCTATCCACAACCGCAATATCATCATGCGAAATTGTCATGTCAGTGAAGCCACACGCATATTATGGCTAAAGATGCGACCAGACACGCCACAGCTTTATGAATATATCAGTCTAGAGAATATCAAAGGACAAGCCCATAGTTTGTTGTTTGTAAAACCTTGGAAACAATTTTTTGATTTACAAGGGCGTAAAGATGTACCGCTCTCGTATTCAGACCATGTGAGCTTGAAAAATATAGAAGTAAAATGTGATATTTTCTACGACGTAGCTATTTCGGAATACGATAAGTTATCGAACTTTAGTTTTGAAAACTTTACTGTAGAAAGTAAAAATGCTTCGATTGATAAAAGTGTAGTAAAAGGCTTTACATTGAAAAATGTAAAGGTGAATAATAAAATGATTGAGTAGTTTTCTTATCACTAGCTAACGACTTAAGTCTTACCGATTACCCATAAGTGGATAAATGATTGATAATCAATAGTTAACAACCTCATCCCCCAGCCCCTTCTCCTTCAGAGAAGGGGAGAAGACCTCAGTGCTTAAAGCTCCCCTCTCTGAAGGAGAGGGGTTGGGGGTGAGGTTAATATGTATTGATTATCAAGTACTTATATGCTTATGAGTAATCAGTAGGACTTTAAGTCCCTCGCTAGGAATAAAAACGTTTCTTTTTAAAAATAGCATAGTTGTTCAAGAAGCCTAAAATTGTAAATTTGTAAAAATTTAAATGTGCCTTATGAGTGTTAGCTATAGAGATTTTGTGATAAAAAGCCTTGTAACAATAGGCTTGGGTTTATTCATCGTTTTGATTGACACCTACGAATTTCTAAAAGATAGTGGTACTCAGTGGATTATTGTGGGTTTGGCATTCTTGAAAATAGCCTTTATTGTATGGCAAAGCTCAAGAATGATTTTGGAAGTTACGGTAAAAGACGCACCCTTTTATCGTTTCTTAGAGTTCATTATCATCAATGTGTTAATGGTCACTTTTTCGTTTGCAGTTGATTATTTCTGTCTTTATCATGTTAATCCTGAATGCTTTTCGGGAATTCCTGAAAAGTTATCAATCCCTGAAACACTTTTTGAATGCTTGTATTTTAGTGTGCTTAATTTTACGAATTTTGGCTATGGAGAAATCTTGCCACAAATCATTCCTGCTAAAGTATTAGTGATGCTAGAAGACCTACTGTCGTTCTTTACCATTATCATTGTTCTCTCAGATTTTGTCAGTCTAAAAGAATCTCTCTTGGAATCCGATTTGTTACAAAGAAAATTATCCAAGAAAAAAGAGGAGGAAGGGGAATAGGTGAGGAGACTATTTATAACTGTGGTCTGTGGCACACAGAATACGGCTGTAAATCCAAAACCTTTCTATTAGCGGGTGACTTAAGTCCTACTGATTACCCACATCTTTTAAAAAGTTGAAATGAAGAGGTGATTATTGATAAAATTGGTTTAAATAGGCTTAAATCGCCTTTCAAACCGAGCTTTGGTCGCCTCATTTCATAGCCTGACTACGTGAATTTCTTATCACTAGCGAGGGACTTAAGTCCCTCGCTAGGGATAAGAGCCTTGATTATCAGTTATTTATATGCTTGTTGGTAATCAGTAGGACTTAAGTCACCCACTAATAGGAAGGATTAATGCTTAATCGCCTATTTCATCTTCAAAACCTCTGAACCAGCTAATAAGAAACAGCCTAGTCCGAAATCTTCAAAATCTGGTTGTTTATCAACGCTCAAAGGTTGTCCGTCTTTAGGTTCTTTACCTGTGCCCTGTACATAACCCAAAAACCCGTTAGGTTGTACACAGTCTTTCAGCATTGCATTACTTGCTTTGGCAATGATAGGCAAGTATTGTTTTTTATTCAATAGTCCGTGATTTATGCCCCACGCCATGCCATAAGTAAACAAAGCAGTACCTGTTAATTCTTTACCGCCGAAATCAGTTTCATCTGTTAAGCTCACGTTCCAGAAACCATCTGCACGTTGAAGTGGTGGCAACGCTTTCATCATTTCTAAATAAGTCTTTTGGTATTCTTCACGATGTGGCGCATTTTTAGGCATAATTTCTAATACTCTCACCAAAGCCGCTACTACCCAGCCATCTCCACGCGACCAGTAACAGTTTTTTCCAGCAGGCGTTTTATAAGGAGGGTCAAAATCTTTATCTCTCCACCAAAGTCCTTCGGCAGGGTTGTATAACCCCTTGTCTCCGTGAATCGTCTTGGTGTGCATATACATCTCATACATCTTTTCGTAATAACGATCATCTTTGTAGATTTGTCCTAAACGAGCAAACACAGGCATTGCCATTTGCAAAGCATCTACCCACGACCAATCGTCTTTTTTAGTGCTATTCACCATGCTATCAATTGACGCTTTGATGTCACGGATTCTTTCAGGCTTTTGGTCAATCAAATACAAATCCAAATAGGTTTGTCCGCAGCATTGGTCATCACCATTACGGGTTTTGATACCATTGCGTAAACCCCATTTATGAGCTTCTCCCCATGCTACAGCATAGTCGTAATAACGTTTTTGTTTGTCAACACTGTACAAGGCCATCAACCCTTCGTAATATACCCCACGTGTCCAAATATTACTTGGACGAGTTTTATCAGGACGCACAATCGGAGCAGAAACATCAGCCCATTTGGTCATAAAGTAATCGTTGGCTACTGTTAAAGCCTTTAACATTTCCTGTTTTTTAGGAAGTTTCTGTGCCTGTAGCTGACAAATACTTATCAGTGCAAGAAGACAGAGCGTTGTAATGTTTTTTTTCATGTTTTTTTGTTTGAGTTAGTTGTGAGTTAGTGAATTGTGAGTTAGTGAGTTGTGATTGATTAAGTTAGTAAGTTGTGATTTAGTGAGTGGATAAATATTATAACATATCTATCTTTCATTAATTCTCAAATAAATCAATCACTAATTCACAATTCACTAACTCACAACTCACCCCTTACTTCACTTTTATATTCGCCTTCGTCGGTGTTTTCATGCCTGTTCCTAAAAAGTAGCTTGTATGTGGCGGTTGGTTATAGCCTACATTTTGCCAAGCGATGCTTAGTCGGTATTGCGGGTCGTGCATCAACGTCGGTAAACGGTGTTCGGTAGGAATCGTCGTTGAAAAAATACGCAATTCCTTTTTATCATTCGTTTTAAAAATTACCTCCTCACGCCAGTCGCCAAATAAATCCGCACTTAGTGCAGGCGTTGATTTTGTACCATTATTCGAAGAACAGTTTTCCGCAGTAAATAGCCTGCCCACTTTATACTTGTCGATATGGTTGCCATCTAATAACTCGCGCGACAAATCACCATCCCACCAAATCACAAAGTTGGTTGAACTAGGATTATCACCAATTTTATCACCCTTCGCATTAAACAGCCCGCCTGAACCCGACCACCACATTTCTGCGCCTTCGTTACTTGCGTCAATATCTTCAGCTACGCCTCTGCCAGCGTCTTGTCCTTCATTTTTACGCCAGATGATTTCACCCGTTTTAGCATCATACAATGCGGCACCTGGTCCTTCGGTTTTTTCTTCAATTTCATGCACACCAAATACTTCTAAGCCAGGGCGAGAAGGGTCTAAATCAGTAACATGCAAGGCATCACCATGACGCAAGCCAGTCGAAAACAACCCTTGTCCATTATCATCAACGACCATCGAGCCATATACAATTTCATCTTTGCCGTCAGCATCCACATCCGCAACGGTTAAGTTATGATAACCCTGTCCCGAAAAAGGATTGCTACCATCTTTAGAATCAAATACCCAACGAGAAGTCAGTTTCCCTCCACGCCAATCCCAAGCGGCTAAAACAGTTCTTCCATAATATCCACGACACATGATTACACTCGGTAGTTTACCATCTAAATAAGCCACACACGCTAAGAAGCGGTCGCTACGATTACCTGATTTGTCATTGCCACCGTTTCCACCTTTGCCACCCCATCCGCCAAGGTCACCTCTGGCAGGGATATAATCAGTAGTCGCTAAAGCCGCACCAGTCAAGCCATCAAAAATGGTAAAGAACTCTGGACCATCTAAAATCTTACCATCAGCATTTCTATAGTCAGCCTTCGCATCGCCTATTACTTTGCCTTTGCCGTCGGTTGTACCGTCTGCCGTTTTACAAGCAAATTCAGCCTTACCATCACCATCAAGGTCATACACTATAAACTGCGTGTAATGTGCTCCATCACGAATGTTTTTACCTAGATTAATTCTCCACAGTAATGTGCCGTCTAGCTTATACGCTTCAAAAATAGGCTCGTCAGTAATCCCTTTCTGAGAATTATCTTTAGCGATACCCGCTTGATGTAGGATGATTTCGTACACACCATCGCCATCTAAATCACCCACCGAAGCATCGTTCGGTGTATATCTGTCAGGCGTTTGTAAAGGAATAGAAAGATAGTTTTGTGCAGGTGAATTCGCAGCTAATACAAAAGACTCGCTCGCATTTCCTTCTGTTTTACCAGTAATGGTTTTCACGAAATAGGTATTTACTTTAGAAGAATCTACCTTTTCATCTACAAAGTTGGTGCCTTTTGTCAAAGGCTCTTTATTTAACTTAACGACTTTGGTATTGCCTGTTGTTTTATAAAGGTTGAATTTGGTATCAGGTGCTTCCGTCCCCAATAAACGCCAGCTTACAAATACTTTCCCACCGCCTTGGTTGATAGCGATGATACCTCTGTTGAGGTTTTCCATTAAGCGTTGTGCCGACGTTTGGAACGATACTACACAAAGGATAATGATACTTTTTAAAATAGTTGATTTCATTGTTATTTGAATTAGAGCGTATTAATTACCATCAGGTTTTACCACATGAACTAGCGGACTATGTGGCAAGCTAAAGCTAGCTTCGTCGTCTGGACGAGCAGGGTCGAAACTTGGCAAATCACTGATTAATGTTGTAGCAATGCCTAATTTTGCTTGCTTAATGCCTTCAATAATACATTTAGCGATTTCATAAGCACCATAATTGCTAAAGTGGGTATTGTCGTGGATAGCCTTTGTTTGTTCAGGAAAAGTATTGGCTTCGTAATGCACAAAGGCTTTCATTGATTTCTCGGGACCCATCGTTTCAAAAAGCACTTTGCTCATCGCATTCAAATCTATCAAAGCTACATTTTCGTCTTTTGCTACCTGACGCATCGCATCGGGGAAGTCACCTAGTGTGTTGATGATTTTACCATTATCATCGAAATTTCTTCTAGGCATAGAAGTTACCAATACAGGAATACCTCCCTTTTCTTTTGTTTTCTGAATGTATGATCTTAGAAATTCCTTGTATGTCGTATTCGCTTCAACGCCAGAGCCTGCCTTTTGATCGTTATGGGCAAATTCTATAAAGAAGTAATCGCCAGCCTTCATCAAGCTCATTACTTTATCCAAACGTTTGGCACCTGCAAAACTTTTGATAGTCTCTCCCGATTCAGCATAATTCGCAAAAACTACCTCTTTCGCTTTAAAAAATCTAGGAATCATTTGTCCCCAAGCCGCATAAGGTTCTTGGATTTGGTCTACCACGGTTGAATTACCCGCTAAAAAAACAGTTATTACTGAGTCATTTGCTTTGGTGATTTCTAAGCCACAAATTTTAGGATTCACATCAGCGAATTCAAATGTCAACTGATTATCCCAATGCAAGTATTCAAATTCTCTAGGCTTAAGTTTTACACTTTCGGTATCATTGATACGAGGAGTTCTTACATTCACGGTAAATTCTTTGGCTTCCACTTTTCCTTCTGGTGTAATTACTTTCTCCAACATCAACCTGCGGTTTTCAACTTTCACGGTGGTGGTGGAAGTACCTTTTGTATCTCCTAGGTATAACTTTACATTATAATTCCCTTCTGGAATATCCACCGTAAAATAAAAAGACTGTGTACTGGTACAGAAATCTGACGTCAGTGCATCCTTGCCTTTTCTGGTTTCTGAAACGATGGGTGCATTTGGCAAAAAACCAAATCCTTTTTCTTTGCTATAAATGGATTCAGGTAAGACCTGTGTATATCCTTTAGCAACTTTTCCAGCACCAAAGTCAAATTTGAAGCTAGTTGGCGATTGAGCAAAAGTGTACAAAGAAGAAAATGTGAAAATAATACCCAATAATAATGCCCTAAATTTATTCATCTTGAATGTGATAGCGTTGAATTATGTATAAAGTCCTATTTAAAAAGAAATCGTTGTATTAAAATAAGACTATGTTATCTTTTTTAAATGATAATACAAATTAAGGGTTACAAGGCTCTAAAACTCTCCTGTGGTCTCACGGGGTAGGAATCGTAGGTTTTTTTGGGACAAAAAATAGCTTAATCAGGAAACATTAAATATTTCCATTGATAAAAACTGCACAAGATTTTTTGATTTTAGCAAAAACACGGAAGATAACAGGCTGTAAAACTTTATATAAATATAGCGATTTTTCTTTTAAAAACAAAACCTTTCCACCTGATTTTGCCCTTGATTTTGTCATAGCAATCAAAGGCAAAAAAATAAAGCATTGTTATTCATCTTAACAACAATACTTTTTTTTATCATTGTTGTTGTTGTTATTGTTTTAATGGTTTATATAGTTTTCTTAAGTTTTAATAGTTTTATTATACTAGCATTGCTTCTACAGTGCTATGGTAGTTGCTTCTGCATTGCTTCTACAGTGCTGTGGTATTTGCTTCTGCTTTGCTTCTACAGTGCTGTGGTATTTTTTACCAAAGCAAAAGGTAGGCATTTCACTACAAGACTATCTAGTATTAGTCATTCAAGGAGTGGAAATAGTTGTTTGTGTTTTGTAACGCTTGTAGTATACGTTGACGAGTAATTTTAAAAAATATGAAAGGTTTCACTGATGGCATGACTTCAAGTCATGCCATCAGTAATCAATCTAATTATTAAAATCAACATCAGGACGCGTAATTTTTTGCTCCTTTTTCTTAGCGGCAGTGCTGTTGCCTATTGGCAATTGCAACGTGATTTTATAAAACCTTACCTCTCGTCTATTCATCGACTCTTGGTATGAAGTTGGCTGGTCGTAAATCGTAATTGGTTTTCTTGAATTAAAAATATCATTAATCGTAAACAATACGCTAGCCTTGTTGTTCATAAAGCTTTTTCTAAGGGCAAAATCCATTGCTTTTATCCCTTGACGATAGCCTTGTAATTGTGGTGCTTTGCTGTCATAATTTGAATTCAATTGTGCCGAAATACTATTGCTTACCTTATAAGTAATATTCAACTTGCTATTAAAACGCCACAACGTTTTTTCATAATCTGCCGATTTCAATACCATGTTGAATACATTCAAATTGGCTAAGAAGTTAAGGCGTTTACCTATCGCAAAAGTCAACGTATTGTCAAAACCCGTTTGAATATCAGCCTGTGCATTAATAAAGGTAGTTACGTATACAGATGGGTCTGTTGGCGATGCTTGTACGATTGGCTTAATGGTGTTGTCTTCATAAATATAATAGAAGCTCGACAGCCAGTTTACTTTACCTAATGAAGTATTATAGTTCAATTCGGCAGTATTGACAAACTCAGGTTGAATTTGTGGATTACCAATCGTAATATTTTGCTTATCGTTTGCCTGAATACCCACAAACAATTGTCTGAAATTAGGACGCCCTACTTTTCTACTAAAATTGATACCAACCTCCGAGTCGGCATTCAGTTTTTTACTGATGGATAGCGAAGGGAATAACGCTTTAATTAAATTTGAGCCGTCGCTTGATGGGAATTTATAGCCAAAATTAGATTTAGCATCAAGGTTTGAAATGCCCGTCAGGCTCGACTGCTCAAAGCGTAAGCCAGCTTCAAAACTGATATTCTTTTTCCATTTGGTAGCATACATCACATACAGCGCATTGATGGTTTCAGTAATGTTAGCATCCTGTGAAAAATCCTTCTGAAGAATCAAGGTATTACTTGCCCCATCTAGTTTTGAAAAAAGATATTGTTGGTCACGTATATAGGTATAGCTTCTTACACCCATTTCAAGTTTAGTAGAATCGTTGATAGGTTTTACATAATCCAATTGAGCAAGTATCTGGCTTCCCACGGTATTTCCTGCAATAATATCCGTTTCTGGAAATCCTACTTGACTATTCCCATCGGCATTCAATGCCGTAGTAAACCAATTAGCCGCATTCGATAAATTATTACGAGTAAACGAACTCACAAAACTCAAAGTTCTTCCTTTCTGAGCAAAATTATGCTTCCAGTCGAACTCAATCCCTACGTTATTAAAAGTGTTGTGTGGTTGGGTAGTTCTGCCGCCATAACTTACCAATGCCTTACTAGCATCTAAATTCTGATACTGTTGGTTGGTTTCTGAATTATATTCACCCGTCACATAACTACCAGCCAACGAAAGCGTATTAGCTTTATTAAGGGTATAATCTGTTGCCAAACGTATATTATGAAAAAGATTGTTCAAAGAAACATCCGTATTTTGATTGTAATAGCTCGCGACAGCCCCCGTATTGGTGAAATTAGTACGATAAGCATAACCATTCAGCGGGTTTTTAGTTGCATTAAAGTTATAGATGGTCGAAAAATTCCATTTTCCTTGGTTCACGTTCAGGTTTACCATGCCATCATACCGTGAATTATTGCCAATACCTACACTAGCGGTACCGTTATAGCCAGCCTCACGATTTTTCTTCAAAATCAAGTTGACAATACCCCCCGAAGCCGCTGCTTCATACTTAGCGGAAGGATTTGAAATTACTTCAACCGATTCAATCTGTCCTGCGGGAATTTGTGCTAAACTCAGTTGCGTAGGTTTACCATTGATATAAATAGTAGCCCCCATATTCCTTAAATTGGCAGAACCATCTGGATTAATGGTTAACGAAGGCAAATTGCGTAGCAAATTTTCAGCCGTACCACCTACCGTAGTGAGGTTTCGTTCTACATTAAAAACCCTCTTGTCCATCCCCATTGAGGTAGTACTTTTGGTAGCCGTGACTGTAACTTCCTTCAACATTTTAGGTTCTGGCAACAAAGCGATGTCAGCCAAGACAGTCTCCTGATTGGTTAATTCAACAACTTGTTCATAATTTTGATAGCCTACAAAAGATACCCTGATTTTAAGTTTTTCAGCAGGCAAGTTTGTGAGTTGAAACATCCCCAATTCGTTGGAATTAACGCCTTTTAGCAAAGAATCTTTTCCAGTTTCAAGCGATTTTAATACAATAACAGCAGCAAAAGGGAGAGGCTCTTTAGTAGTACCATCAATCAATTTACCAGATAGACTGTTACTTGGTTTAGTTTGAGCAAAGACAAAAAAGTTACTCATCACAAGTAACACTACAATTAGTAATTTATTCATACGATTTTAGATAAATGCTGATGTATAATTGGTTGATGAAACAAAGTTACGGAAGGATTCTGTAAGGAATCTGAAGTTGACAATAATCCTTGTATTGACCTTAGATTTTTCAAAGGCTAAAAAGTTTAAAGGGGACGGTGTAGGTTGATGATAATTAATCTTCATTTCTTTAATTAACAGATTCAATTATTTTACATATATTCATTGGACTAATAATCCACATAGTCACAAAACATAAACCACGTCTTAACAAATATTAATATGGATGAATTCCTAAAGAAGATTAAACTAATTGACACCTTAACAATCGACCTCCCAATCAGTAGAAATGACTTCGTCAACAAAATGGATACTATCGTAGAAGAAGGTAGTACTAGACTGTTTTCAAATCCTTTTGAGGTGTTTTCTTCCAGTAAAAAAGACTTTAAAGGCACAGTAAATTATGAAGGTTTTAAAATTAAAAAACGAAAGAAGCTTTTTGATAGAGGATTTAATGTGGCTATTGCTGAAGGCACATACACTGTACAAAATGAAAAACTTTTAATTGAAACTGAAATAAATGGATTCAATACTTTTGGAATTCCTTTTTACATACTGATAAGTATTGTATATGCTATCTTCCTTGTTTCATTTATTAGTACAATGCCTAGTGAATTCTTAAGTAGTGTATTGCCAATTTTTATAATTCACGGTATCATTATGTTATTAGTGCCCTATTTTATGATGAAGAGAAGTGTTGCACAATTGAAACATGAATTAGAAAGAGAACTTTATTTCCTGACTAAGAAATAACGTCTTCCTAACCCGTGGTCTGTGAATTACTCATCGCATGACTCGGTTAGTTTTATGATAATTGCCGATTAATTGGAAGTCATGCCATGAATGGTGATGTCTCATGTCTTTGAATAAAAAGAGAATTGCTTTAAAGAAAAACTACATTTTAATAAATAAATATTTAAACGATGGGCTTAGATTTAGTACCAATGGGGAAACCCAAAAAAGGATTTGAGAAAAGATTCAATCAAATCTTTAGAGTAATAGAAGGGAAAGAAACACTTGAGTTGAGTTTTCTTGATAAATTAAAAGGCAAAAAACTTCCATCTAAAGAAGAACTTCTTGAAGAATGGTTTGCTAATCAGATTTCAGTGTATGAAACCCTTAAAGCTCCCCAAGTTGGACGTGACAAAGAAGCAGAGGACTGGATTAAGGTAAAATACCAAGATAGTAATAAAGAACTATCTGAATCTGATTTTATCAAAAAACATAAAGGTTATTATATTCTTGAATTGGCAAAAGAGATTGATGGATTACCTATCTATATTGCTTATGGACAGGAGGAACATGTATTCAGAGGCGAATTTTTGACAACATGTATTGGCTTGATAGATGAAAGTTTAGTACACGAAGCTTGGGAAACCAAACTTGCTGAAGAAGCATTAGATTATGGCAATAGGTTAATGAATACTGCTGATAATATTGCTAAGGAAAATAATCTAGAATACCTTAAAAACCAAAGAGCTCCTTCTGATTCAGAAGAAAATGATATAGCAGGCAAATTACACATTGTTTATTCTTTGGCTAGATGGCTAACATTTTATGGAAAGAATGGTCATGGTTATCAAGCGGACTATTAAAATGTTTATTTTCATATCAATTAAGTAATTACTATTTGTTTAGGTATTATTCTAAGTTTTCTACCTGTACAGTACAAGCTACAAATTCAAGGGAATAATTTGATTTTTGTGAAAAACTAAAAACTATGAAACTAACAATTAGAATTATTTTAGGGGGACTGCTATGTTCTACCATGTTTGCTTGTAAAGTTAAAGAAAAAGAGAGCCTTCCTATTATCGGAACTTGGGAATTGGTTTCGGCAGAAACCATTGAAAAAGATACTTCCTTTTCAACCTTTAATCCGAAAGTAAAAATGATTAAGATTATCAACCCAAGTCATTTTGCTTTTTTGAGTCATCCAATCGCTAAACAAGATTCAGCCATTGCTTTTACAGCAGGTGGAGGTGAATATACATTAGTAGACAGTGTTTACACTGAAAACTTGGAGTATTTTATCGACAAAAATTGGGAGAATAATAAATTCACTTTTGTGGTGAAAATCCAGAATGATACTTTAATCCAGAAAGGCGTAGAGAAACTAGAAAAACTAGGTGTCGACCGCGTAATTGTGGAGAAATATATAAGAGTAAAAAAGTAAGTAATGAAATCAAAAGACGAATTAACCAATAATAATGATTTCCTTCTTGCCAAAGCATTAGTGTATAATCAATGTGGGTTCAATTGTACAGAACCTATTCCAGCAACTGAAAGTGCTGAATATGGTGCTTGTGATTTTAGGCTTGATAGTCTAACTATCAAATATCGTATTGCTAAAATTACACCGACAAAAACAGGACAATTTGTTACTTTATGGAAAAGAAATAACGAAGGAATAATTGAACCTTATGATATAAATGATGAGATAGATTTAGTCGTAATTAGCACCAGAAGCGACAATCATTTTGGACAATTTGTCTTTCCTAAAGCTGTTTTACTCCAAAAAGGAATTTTGACTGATAATCATAAAGAGGGAAAGAGAGCTATTAGAGTATATCCTCCTTGGGATATTGCCAATAGCAAACAAGCTTTGAAGACCCAACAATGGCAATTAGCGTATTTCTTAGAAATTCCAGCAAATGGATTGGTAGATTTGGCTTTGGCAAAAAGATTGTTTAGTAATTCCTAACTTATCACTAGCGAGGGACTTAAGTCCCTCGCTAGTGATAAGTTATTGAT
>NZ_JBWKYN010000144.1:0-15187 GCF_059423785.1 Arcicella sp. GW458-12-2-14-TSB2
AACCCCGACTATGCTATTTAAATTCATCAAAATACAGCATTAAAAAATTTAATCCGATAAAATTTGTTTTTGTATTATTCTAATATGCTATATTTGCACGTTTAAGTAAAACAACTGACGACTCTCTAAATCATATTAAACTGATTATCAATCAATAAATTATCATTCAGTTTTAATTTATATACGATTATTCGTCTGTAACATGACCAAAATGCCAGCCACATCAACCCTTATGGAGTCCACAAAAGTTAGTTTTGAAGACACCTCAATTGCTTTTTCTTCAAAATCTAACTTACAATTGAAGAAGATATATTTACTCTTCGCAAGCATGAACCAGAATTGGCTCGTAAAGTTAGGGACTTTTTTTATCAAACTCTTTATTTTTCTTCATTTTCCCATAAAAAAACTCATAAGAGTTACTGTATTTGAACAGTTTTGTGGTGGAGAAACCCTACAAGAATGTAACAAGACAATAGAAAATTTGGACAAATCTCATATTGGCACAATTTTAGACTATTCTGTAGAGGGAGAAGATAACGAAAAAAGTTTTGACAAAACTACGCAAGAAGTGCTCTTGACGATTGAAAAAGCCTATGAGAACATTGCTATTCCTTTCGCCGTATTTAAAGTAACAGGAATTGCGAGTATGGATTTATTGGAAAAAATCCAAAACGAAGAAGAACTCAATAACGACGAGAAGGCCGCCTTTGAAAGAGTAAGAGAAAGAATGAATATTCTATGCGGAAGAGCACACGCCTTGAATGTTAGAATTTTTGTAGATGCTGAAGAATCTTGGATTCAAGATACCATTGATACCCTTACGTACGGGATGATGGAAAAATACAACCAAGAACAGTGTATCGTTTACAACACTTTTCAAATGTATCGAAAAGATATGTTGCAAAACTTAAAAGAGGCAACTCAACAAGCACGAGACAACCATTTTTCACTTGGTGTAAAATTGGTGCGTGGGGCTTATATGGAAAAAGAACGCCAAAGATCACATGAAGAAAATTATTGTGAGCCTGTTCATGAAACCAAAGCGGCTACCGACCATGATTATAACTTAGGAGTAGTATTCTGCGTAGAAAACCGTGATAATATTTCTCTTTGTGTAGGTACACATAACGAGTTTAGCTGTAAACAATTGGTAGATTTAATGCAAAAAAATCAGATTGACCCTACAGATAAACATTTTTATTTCGCACAGCTTTTAGGAATGTCTGATAACATTTCATACAATCTTTCAAAAGCAGGTTATAATGTAGCCAAATATGTGCCTTACGGCCCGATTGAAGCAGTAATGCCTTATTTATTCCGTCGTGCGGCTGAAAACACTTCGGTGTCAGGTCAAGCTAGTAGAGAGTTTGTATTAATCAAGCGTGAAATCGTTAGAAGAAAGAGGCTAATGTTCACTAAAAAATAATTTTATTTGACGGTATATATACTTTTAGATTAAATATTTCGTCACAAAGGCAGTAAACCTAAGGGTTTCTGACTTTGTGACTTTTATTTTGTAACTTGCGCAAATTATTACAAACATTAATATCCAACAATCTATTTCCGTTTACTCAACCCAATCGCTCAAATTCAATTATGTTTCGTTCTCCATATAAATACTTCTGGCTTACCTTTTTGCTTATTGTTATTGACCAAGTTATTAAAGTAGCTGTTCACAAATATTTACAATACGAAGGTAATGAAGTACCTATCATTGGTGATTTTTTCAAACTCCATTATGTATTAAATAAGGGAATGGCCTTTGGAATGACCCTCAACTTTTTACCAAAAGGATATGATAAAATTGTTCTAAGTCTTTTTAGGGTTGTTGCCATGTTTGGAATCGGGGCATATCTGGTTTCGTTAGCACGCAAAAAGGCTAATCCGGGCTTACTTTGGTGTATTGCTGCTATCTTAGGAGGCGCTATTGGTAATGTGGTGGATAGTACTTTCTATGGCGTTATTTTCAATAATGCTCCTGTTGATTCGCCTACACCTTGGTTTCATGGCCAAGTAATTGATATGTTTTTCTTTGACCTTTACCAAGGTTGGTTGCCAGAATGGCTTCCTATTTGGGGAGGTACTTGGTATTCAACCCCTATCTTTAATTTTGCCGATGCTTCTATATTCTGTGGCGTTGTGGTAATTTTAATTTTTCAAGGGCAGTTTTTTGAAGAATCTAAGCCAAAAAATAACGCTGAAACAGCAGATAAAGACGAAACAATTCATAGCGACAATATTGAGAACCTCAGCACGGATTTTCAAGAAGAAGCTACAGAAGAATCAGAAAGTAAACCTCAAGAATAACAAATAAAATTTTGTTTGAGTACACAATGAAATCAGAAATTATTTTAATGGCACTGTGGTTAAGCTATGGATTACTCCATACCCTAACAGCGTCTGAAAGCTTTAAAAATCTTCTCAAACCTATTTTGGGAAGATTTTCTATTTATTACCGTCTGGGCTACAATATCGTGTTTGTAGTATTGCTAATACCAATCATCAAGTACCAGCTAGAAGCTCCATCCGAAATACTGTTAGAAAAATCAATCATGAATCAGATTTTGGGTGGTTTAATGATGGGTTCGGGTATATTCCTTGGCTTTTCAGCCTTGAAACAATATGATTTATCCGAGTTTTTAGGAACAGATGCATTGAAAGGTTCATCTAAAAAACCTGTATTGAGGATTGATGAGTTGTCATCAATTGTTCGTCATCCGCTTTATTTGGGTATACTGATATTTGTATGGGGTACTTTTGGCTTTTTTGGTACATCCCTTTACCTCGTTACTGCGATAAGCTTAACTTTTTATATCAGGATTGGAATATACTTTGAAGAGAAAAAGTTAGTAAAGGAATTTGGGAAGAAATACGAAAAATATCAAAAAGAAGTACCGATGTTAATCCCGAGATTGAGTGATGGAAAATAATCCCATCACTTAACTGTTTGTAAGATTTCTGAAGACTTCTTCCATTGATTTTCCAGAAGTTTTTAAAGCCGATAGCTCACTGTCATTCACTATTTTACCGTGATTAATAATTATCACTCTATCACAAATAGCTTCTACTTCTTGCATAATATGGGTTGAAAAAACGACTGTTTTTTCTTTGCCTATATTTCTGATAACACCTCTGATTTCTGCCAATTGATTAGGGTCAAGCCCCGTAGTAGGTTCATCCAAAATCAATACTTTAGGGTCATGAATAAGGGCCTGAGCCAAGCCAACACGCTGGCGATAGCCTTTTGACAATTGACCTATTTTCTTCTTTTGCTCAAGTTGCAGACCAACCAAATCAATTACCTCCGCTATTCTATTCTGTAATTTTTGCCCTCTAATCTGATAAAGTCCTCCGACGAAAGCCAAAAACTCCTTTACATACATTTCTAAATATAAAGGGTTGTGTTCGGGTAAGTAACCAATATTTTTTCGTACTTCCATGGCATCTTTTTCCACATCATAACCACATACTTCAACCTTCCCACTAGTAGCAGTAAGATAGCACGTAGCAATCTTCATAGTGGTTGATTTGCCAGCACCGTTCGGCCCAAGGAAACCGACTATTTCCCCTTGCTTTACCTCAAAAGAAATATTATCTACAGCATTTTGTGTGCCATAAACTTTTACTAAATTCTGAATTTTTAACGACATAAATAGAAGTTAGGAATGTGATTAAAATTTATGGAAACTAGCTAAGCATTCCTAAATTTATTGAATTGAACAAATTATTGTCCAAACATGCTTCCTAAATCCATTCCTGGAATATTAGGCATCAAACCTTGAGTAGCTTTTTGAAGATGTTCTTTTATTTTACCTTCAATATTTTCCAAAGCATTGTTCGTAGCCGCTACGATTAAATCCTGTAGTACTTCGCGGTCAGCAGGTTTAATTAAATCTTCATCAATTTCAATTTTCAAAAGCTGTTTTTTCCCATTCACCGTTGCAACCACCATACCAGCACCAGCATCACCCGTTTCAATAATTGAACTCAAAGAGTCTTGGGCTTCTTTCATTTTAGCTTGAAGGTCTTTTACCTTGCCAAGCATTCCCATCATATCAAACATAGTCTTTTAAGTTTTGTTAATAAATTTGTCTTGCAAGTTACAATACTATTCATTTAACACAAAAATTAAGCTTGTTTTACCTAGTTAATAGTTGAAATCTGTTACTAGATTGCCAGCCTATTAATACGTTAAAAAAAGTGTTCCCTCCTTATTAATTACTTGTCCAGTAGTATCTTCCACCTCTAATTTATAAATATACATTCCTTGCAAAGCTTTTTCTCCATTTTTTAAAAAACCATCCCATCCTATTTGACTATTACTTGGAAAACTATTGGTTTCATCATAAAACACTACACTCCCCCATCGGTCATAAATGGTCATTTTTAGTTTCTGGATGAATCTTCCATAAATAATAAACTTATCATTTACACCATCATTATTAGGCGTAAAAGCATCTGGATTCAATAGTAGCGATGGGCGATAAATACGCACAATGTTTGAATGTGTATTTTGTGAGATACTTCCCGAAACTGGCTTAGCTTCTATCTGCAGAAATATTTCCTGCCCCTCACTGTCTGGCAAACCAATCGTGTTATAAGAATAAACATTTTTAAGATTATCAGCCAAAGTCTTTAAGGTAATTCCAGTGTTTGGGTTAACTTTATTTACCCTGTAATAATCTGTTGCTAATGAAAATGAAGATTGCGGAGTCCAATCTATCTCTGAAACACTCGAAGAGACCAATATACTGCAAACCTTTTGAGAAGGGTCAGATTCTTTGTTACATAAATCTTTCCAAGTCATGTAATAACAATAAGATTGACTGTCAATAGAAACATTATTATCCCTTATTGAATTTATAGTAGGACTAGTTGGCTGCAATAATTGGTATGTTCCATTAAGAGAAGTTGATTTATAATAACGGTATTCTACCATATCAGTCGGAGACGGCTCACCACTTCCTGTTGAGAATGTTCCTTTGATATTAATAGTTTTAGCAGTAGCTTCTACATCAGCAAAAACGTTGGCTATCTTAGTAAGGCTCTTTGTGGAAGTAGCTTGGATATTTAAAAGCTGAGAAGTAGATTTTTGTCCATAATTAGTGATAACACGATAGATGTAATCTTTTCCACAAACCACATCAGGGTCTGTTAAAGTCAGCGTCGAAATGTTGCTGATAGGCGGAAATACTTTATCAATCGTGCCATTATCATTCACTCGTTCTACACGATAATCTGTAAATACTCCTCCTGTAATATTTGTCAAAGCTCTTAGCCACGAAGCTTGAACTTCATTATTAATGACGGCCACTTTTGCAGGGGTAGTGCATACTTCTTCATTGCTTAAATTGGCAGGATTAAAAATAGTAGCAGGACAAACAGCATCTAATGCTTCCGTCCTAAAACAATATTGTCTGTCTTGATTAGGAACAGTTACCGTAACTTCGTCAAACAACGTAGTGGCTGTAGATGTATAAGTTAGCAATGGATTGGTATAATCATACGTACTCGTCGTTAATGGGTCACGGATATACACTTTACGCTGAATAGTTGTTTGAGCAAGAACAGTCATTTTGTATTCTTTCGCAATAGCAGTTCCTGCGATAGCAGTAATCAACGGACGATTAATCATTGTTCCGGTCATTGAAATGGGCGGAGAAGTATATACTGGTGCTGGGCAGCTTCCCGTTTTAGATTGTCCTTTTATGGTAATTACTCTATCATATTCATCGGGGAAAGGGCCACTTGAAACAGTATACGGATACGACGTAGGTTTCTCTCTAAAAGTAGGATTAAACAAACTACTCGTTGATGAAAACTTCACTTCATACTCGTCATAATTATTACTAGGGTCAGCTTCTAATTTTAACCTAATCAAAGTAGCATTACACACACTGTAAGTAATTACAGGAGTACTAGGCTTAATAACTTCTATTACTTGACAAGCGTGATGGTAATCGTTGGAAGTTCCATTACCAGAATTATCCCCTTGCGTAATGACATAGATGCCTGGGCCAGTGTACCATGAAGATGAGGTATTGACAGTAATGGAAGCATCCCCGCTGATTGTCATGTAACTAGCATTGGCAGTATTGGGTGTAGAGGGTGGCGCTGTCAAAGCATTATACTGCGTTGCTGGCATTAGCCAATAGTTTACACCAGTCGTACTCGTAGCACTAATTGTATTTTTTAACGTAATCGTTTCTCCTTCACAAATTTTAACTGGAATATTATTAGATGCCGTACTGTTTCCATCGCCATCACCCACCACTTGTACTTTTGTACCATTGATACTGAATTGCCCTGAAACCGTTCCCGGTGGCTCAGCTTTATTTTTACATTGAGCATACGTATTGACAGTCATCTTTGTTAGCAAGATTAAGGCAATCAATATTTTTGCTGATTTATTAAAAATTCGATTCATTTAAAAAGGTTATTTTTATTAAAACTATTTACAAAAATTGTGCTATAAAATTTAAGCCTTATAATTTATTTATATCCAGATTGACAAGGCTAAATTTAATAAAAAACGCTAGAACAGTAAATAACAGCGAGACTGACTTATGTCAAAAAGAGTATTTCTTAAGGAAGACAAGAGATATTTTAGCCAATAGTCGCTTTAATGTTTAACGCAAAGGAACAAAAAAACGTACCTTTGAGGTTATAAAAATACAAGTGAATTGTAATGACGAAGCACCCTCTGAGCCTAGATTCAAGATTTTACCAAGAAAACAATGTCAAAGATAAAATTAGATAGTATCGAAGAGGCGATTGAAGCAATTCGCCAAGGAAAAATTATCATCGTAGCCGACGATGAAGACCGTGAAAACGAAGGAGATATGATTTGTGCCTCTGAAGCGATGACTCCAGAATTAGCCAATTTTATGATTCGTGAAGGTCGTGGCTTAATGTGTGTAACTCTTACGGAGGAACGTTGTAAGGAATTGGATTTAACCATGATGGTTGGTTCTAATACTGCTACGCACGAAACGCCCTTTACCGTTTCGGTAGATTTACTAGGGCATGGTTGTACGACAGGTATTTCAGCACACGACCGTTCTAAAACGATTCAGGCTTTGGTCGATGAAAATACCAAACCAGAAGACTTAGGCAGACCGGGGCATATTTTCCCTTTGAAAGCACGTAATGAAGGTGTTCTTCGTAGAACAGGGCATACTGAAGCAGCGATGGATTTCGCTAAGCTTGCGGGTTTTAAACCTTCTGGCGTATTGATTGAAGTATTGAACGAAGACGGAACGATGGCTCGTTTAGCTGATTTAAGAGCTATTGCGGATAAATTCGATTTGAAATTAGTAACCATTAAGGATTTAGTAGAGTATCGTTTAAAACATGAAAGCCTTATCAAACGTGAAATAGGCGTTGATATGCCTACAGAGTTTGGTCATTTTGATTTAATCGCTTTCAAGCAAATCAATACTGGCGAAACACATTTGGCATTGATTAAAGGTACATGGGAAAAAGATGAGCCTGTTTTAGTAAGGGTACATAGCTCATGTGTTACAGGTGATATTTTTGGCTCTTGCCGTTGCGATTGTGGCGAACAACTACACCGTGCGATGGAAATTGTAGAAAAAGAAGGTAAAGGTGTAATTCTGTATATGTTCCAAGAAGGCAGAGGCATAGGGTTAATTAATAAATTAAAAGCCTATAAACTTCAAGAAATGGGACGCGATACTGTAGAAGCTAATTTGGAGTTAGGTTTCAAAATGGATGAGCGTGATTATGGCGTAGGAGCTTCTATCTTAAGAGATTTAGGATTAAGCAAAATCAGATTAATCTCGAACAATCCAAAGAAAAGAGCAGCCCTATTCGGATACGGTTTAGAAATCGTAGAAACTGTACCAATTGAAATTGCATCAAATCCTCATAACGAAAGTTATTTGCTCACAAAAAGAGACAAAATGGGTCATACCATTATGGGGCATAAATAAATAAAAGTGGCTTAGTTATTGAATAACTAAGCCACTTTTATTTACAGACAAGAATCTGTCGCTAATACTAAACCGCGACAGGAGCTTTAATGCCAGGATAAGGATGATAGTTTTCTAACGTGAAATCTTCAAACTTGAAATCAAAAATACTTTTTACGGCTGGGTTGATTTTCATGGTTGGTAAGGCACGTGGCTCACGAGCTAGCTGAGTAGCTACTTGTTCATAGTGATTAGAATAGATATGCGTATCGCCACCTGTCCAAATGAAATCTCCCACCTCCAAATCACACACTTGTGCAATCATCATCGTCAGCAAAGCATAAGAAGCAATGTTAAAAGGCACACCCAAGAATACATCTGCCGAACGCTGGTATAATTGACAAGACAATTTATTATCAGCCACATAAAACTGAAATAGTGCATGACAAGGCATTAAAGCCATTTCAGAAAGTTCCCCTACGTTCCAAGCACTCACGATAATTCTTCTTGAATCTGGACTTTTCTTCAATGTCTCGATTACCTCTTTCAACTGGTCAATTACTTTGCCATTAGGAGCCGTCCAGCTTCTCCATTGTTTTCCATATACTGGTCCTAAATCACCATTTTCATTAGCCCATTCGTCCCAAATGCCCACACCATTATCTTTTAAGTATTTGATATTGGTATCACCATTGATAAACCAAAGCAATTCATGGATAATCGACTTTAAGTGTACTTTTTTAGTAGTAACTAACGGAAAACCTTCTTGTAAATTAAAACGCATCTGATAACCAAAAATACTGGTTGTACCCGTACCTGTACGGTCAGTTTTTTCTGCTCCGTTCTCAAGAATATGTTTTAAAAGCGTATGATATTGTTGCATTTTTTTTGCTGTAAGCTATGAGTAATGAGCTTTAGTTTTGTGATAAAAGACAAGATTGAAATGAAGAAATATTCTTGCAAGTTCAAAATTACATAAAAAAATAACTCATCAATAGCTTCTTACACTATTGATGAGCCTTTCAATGAAATACGCTCTTTTATTTAAGCTGTTTTCTTTACAGCTTTTTTATCTGATACCTTTTCAGCTTTTGCTGATTTAGTCATTTCTGCACAGCACTTCGATTTTGACTTACTGTGTGAAGCTGCCATTTTAGTACTACAACATTTTGAACCCTTTTCTTTATCGTGGGCTAAAGAAACATTCGCTACAAGTGCCAATAATGATAAACCTAAAATTACCTTTTTCATGTGGATGAGCTATTAAATGTTTAAAATCGAATAAATGTTAAAAACGAAAAAACGAGCTAAACTGAAAAATGTTTTTACAAATTCGGAAAAGCTGTAAGTAATTGAGTGATTAATTTGCTATGCAATAAGAAAATTAAAAGAATCACTAAATCGCTCATTCACTAAATCACTCAATTATTTACCAAAACAGGTTCAATCGCGAAAGTATGCGTAATTTCAGCCGAACCACTGAATTGGGCTGTAGCCGAACAATACTTTTCCATTGATAATTCAATCGCCTTTTTGGCTTTATCCTCAACAATATTACCTTTGAACTGGAAGTGAATGTTGATTTTACGGAAAGGAGTCATTTCTGTTCCTTCAATTTTTTCACGCTCACCAGAAACAGAAATCTTTAAATCTTCAATTACCTGACGTTGCTTTTTCATGATTAGAATCACGTCAATAGCAGTACAGCCACCTAAGCCCATCAACAATAATTCCATCGGACGCGAACCCGCATTATGTCCTCCAATATTTTCGGCAGCATCAATATCAACTGGCACACCCGACATCCCATTTGCCTGAAAATGAAAGGCATCATCTATTCTAACTAATTCTACTTGCATGATTTCAAGAATTTAACCTGATTATATACTTTTAATTTTCTGAGCTACTCTTTAAATGTTAACTTTTCTACAAAATATTAAGTTCAAAGTTAAGATTTATTTAAGCTATTGGCAAGAAGGTTGAAAAGTAGGACTAAATAAAAACCTATTTAATAAATTGGACATATACTAATAGTTACATAGCTTTAAAAATATTTCACAAGTATTAGCTAAAACTAAATATGACAACAACAACGCTGAAAATATTAACGTATATTTTAATATTTTTTTTATTTGTTTCATGCACCAATTCTACATCACAAAATACTCATGAAAGCAATGCCAGCTTAACAATACCCAAATCAAATTTTGAAGCTCGTAAATCATCTATAGCTATTAATGATAATAGCAAGATATCTGTCAAAGTCCTCACAACTGGGACTTTCCATAATGATGAGGTTTGGGAGAATGCTGATAAGGCTAATTGGTTTGGTCTTTTTAAACATCACCAAAGCTATTATCTACAATTGACTAAAATAAAAACGATAAATGTTAATGACTCAATTGACGAGGATGAAAATATAAAAACAGGTTGGGAAGTAACTGCTGAAAATAAAGACTCATGCTTAATCTTAATTGAAGCTCTTTCTTACTTGACAGATAGAAAAGTTGAAAGTATACCTCTTAAAAAAAACTATGTATTTCCGAGCGATACAATTAAGTTTACATATTTAGAGGTTGATTATAAAATATTTGCCACTGGTAGAAAGAAGAAAACTCAGGAAGATTCAGAATGGTTTGACGTTTCAGATTATAAACTTTACTTGATTGCAACAATTAATGGTCTAGAAAAGAAAAGTCTTCTAGTTGATGAACCAAATTTTGATGACCAAATGATTGAATTATTATTTACTGGCGATATTGACGGAGATGGTATATTGGATTTGATAATTGATACTTCTAACCATTATAATGTAAGTAGCCCAACAATTTATTTATCAAAACCTGCTAATAAAGGAGAGATTGTTAAAAGAATAGGCGAACATACAATTGTTGGTTGTTAAAAGAATGCTGCATTTGTTATGTCTTGAGCTTATAATATGGAATATATGCTCAAGAGCCTGACAAACTAACGTACTGCCAATTTAGATTTGGCAAAACGAAGTGTTTTCTTCTCTAAACATAACTAAAAATTTTAAAATCAAAGATAAAAGAAGCTCTTTCATGAATTTTGTTTTCAGAAGATAAATTGTAGGAAGTATCTTTGTATTTCTATTTCGTAGAAAAAAACAAAAAGAGAAGTTAAAAGAGTATAAAACCTTCTGATTTCCGCAATCCCAACTTTAAAAATGTCTTATTACCAAATTCAAAACATCAAACTTACTGATTTAGCTAATCAATTCGGTACGCCTTTGTACGTCTATGACGCAGACAAAATTATCGAAAAAATATCCATTCTTCGTGATTCTTTCAAGAATGTTAATCTCAAAATAAAATATGCTTGTAAAGCCAATACCAATTTGGCGATTTTGAAATTAATGCGAAAGCATGGTGTTGAAATAGATGTGGTTTCACCAGAAGAATTGCGTTTGGCCATGATGGCTGGATATGAAGGTTCGCAAATCACTTTTACGCCAAGTGGGGTTTCGTTTGATGAAATTGAATTGGCGGCTGAATTTGGAACAAGAATCAATTTGGATAATCTGGATGTGTTGGAAAAATTCGGCCAACGTTATGGTAATACTAAAGGGGCATTGATTCGACTGAAACCTCACGTTTTTGGGGGCGGTAATGAAAAAATTATGACGGCGCACCCTGAATCTAAATTTGGTATTTCGATTCACCAGAAGGCTGAAATTTTAGCGATTGTTGAAAAATACGATATGAAAATTATCGGTTTACATCAACATACAGGCTCTGATGTAAAAAATGCTGATGCTTTTACACAAGCAGCAAGTGCTATTCTAGAAATGGCTTTTAGTTTTAAAGATTTAGAGATTATCGATTTGGGTGGTGGGTTCAAAGTGGCTTATAAAGACGGCGATATCGTTACCGATATGAAAGAAGTTGGCGAAGTATTAAGCAATGCTTTCTTGGATTTCTCTAAAAAATATGGTCGTGAATTACAGTTATGGTTTGAACCAGGCAAGTTTTTAGTAAGTGAAGCAGGGACGTTTTTGACAACTGCCAATACAGTAAAAGTTGACCCAATCAAAACTTTTGTTTGTGTAAATTCAGGACTCAATCACCTTGGTCGCCCAATGATGTATGGATCTTATCATGATATTTTCAATGCTTCTAACGAAGATGAATCTGAGCAAGACGAATACAGAGTGGTGGGTTATATTTGTGAAACAGATACTTTCTCATGGACGCCAGAAGGAAAACAAGGCGAACGCTTAATGAATAAAGTAAAGGCAGGAGACATCATTGCGATGAAAAATGCAGGAGCTTATTGTTTCTCGATGGCTTCGCAATATAATTCAAGGTTATTACCCGCTGAAGTGTTGGTGATTGGTGGTCAAGCAAAGTTGATTCGCAAAAGAGAAACTTTTGATGATATTGTAAGAAATCTGGTGAGTGTGGAGGTATAAATAGGTAGGGACGAATTGCATTCGTCCTTATGACAAACGAATAGGACGAATGCAATTCGTCCCTACTATTAATTATAAAAATGGACGAGGTTAAATCTCGTCCATTTTTATTTTAAGAATCATAACTTAAACCATATTGCTTCAAAACCTCCTCGGGAACACCTTCCCAATTGTTAGGTCTGTTACCTACATAGCCTATATCATGATGCCCCATTTCAGAAGAATAAAAACCCGATGCTGTTAGGTTTCTCATCAAAGAAAAGAAATTTACGCCCTGTGATACTTCATGTTTTGCTTCGTTAGGGTAAGCTATTTCGTCTACTAAACTAATCTGCTCCTTCTTAGTACAAAGAATAAACTCTTTCCCAAAACGCTTAATCGACGCAGAGTCCATCCAACGTAAACCACCACGCATAGGCGTTTTAAAAGTTGGTTGGTCTTTTACAATAAATTCTATAAAAGCTGGTACACCCGACTGCGAAGCACTTCCTGAATGTTCATCAGCAGGAATAATAATATCTGACAACACCGTGATAGTTTTCATTTCGTGGTCAGTAAAGAATTTTTCAGCCAATAATTTAGCATCACGGGCAATCTCATCTTCTGTTCTACCATAATTATATTTTGGTGCCGCTGGTGTCGTAGCTTTCGCTTTTGGCTTAGGCTTTGGTCCTTGCAATAACTCCATGGCTACCGCTTCTTGGCTCATCACGGCCATACCCAGTGACGAAAGCCCTATATTTTTAAGATAATCTCTTCTTTTCATAAAAACAATTTGATGATTTGATGATTTGAAAATTGCACACTAGAGTATAAATTATTGATAATCAACCAATAAAACCTCATCCCCCAACCCCTTCTCCTTCAGAGAAGGGGAGTAAACTTTGGATTTTAAAGCTTCCCTCTCTGGAGGAGAGGGGTTGGAGGTGAGGTTAGTCTACCCTTACAAATTTCCTTTTTTCTTTTCATTAATAATAAACTCTGAAGTACGAGCCGATAAAGCTAAGATTGTCCATGTTGCATTTTTATCTCCCTGAGAAACAAAAGGTGCAGCATCGGCCACAAACAAGTTTTTCACATCATGTGCCTGACAATTCGGATTCAATACAGAACTCTTAGGGTCTTTACCCATCCTAGCCGTTCCTACTTCATGGATAATTCTTCCTGGGTCAGCCAAGCCATAATTGGTACTTGCATCTGGTTTTTTGCCAAGCGGTGTACCACCCATTTCAGTAATTATCTGTTCAAAAGTATCCTGCATGTGTCTAGCTTGCTTGATTTCGTAGTCCGACCATTTGTAATGGAAACGTAATACAGGAATACCAAATTTATCTACGACAGTAGGGTCTATTTCACAATAGTTGTTATAATCAGGTATAGGTTCTCCTCGACCAGCCATACCGATATAAGCTCCGTAGAAACGACGATAGTCTTCTTTTAAAGAAGCTCCATAGCCACCCGCTGCTTTTTTGATACCTTCACGTGTCGGGAATTTTTCATTGATTCCTTCAATACCCCATCCAAAACCATACGCAGGCATACCCATACCTCCACCATATTCAATGTGGTAACCTCTTGGGAAATCTAATTTTTTGTTATCTCCCCACCAAGGTGTGTACACGTGCATCCCTCCTACTCCGTCTTCATTATAACGTTTTCTATCAAACAATGCTGGGATAATTGCTGAACGAGAAGCACCTGTTGAGTCATTGATATAACGCCCAACGATACCGCTTGAATTAGCCAATCCATTCGGGAAACGAGCAGATTTTGAGTTTAATAACAAACGAGCTGTTTCGCCAGCACTGGCTGCTAATATTACTATTTTACCTTTTACAACTTTTTCAGTCATCGTACGAGTATCCACATACGATACGCCCGTTGCTAAACCCGTCGTTGGGTCTGTCAATACTTCACGAGCCATTGCGTAAGTAATCAACGTACAGTTTCCTGTTTTAATCGCAGGAATCATCAATACTGATGAAGAAGAAAAATCGGCATACGCCTGACAAGCTCTATTACATTGGCTACAATAAAAACACTGTCCACGCTCTTTATTGATAGGCTTTGTCAAGATTGAAAGACGCGACGGAATTACTGGAATACCAATATTCGTAGCGCTTTTCTTAAGCATTAATTCATGCAAACGTGGTTTCGGAGGTGGTAAAAAATATCCATCTGGGTCATTTCTTCTGCCTTCGTTAGTACCAAACACACCAATTAGTTTATCTACATAATCGTAATATGGCTTTACATCGTCATAACCAATTGGCCAATCTTCTCCTAAACCATCAATAGATTTTCTTTTGAAATCATCAGGACCAAAGCGAAGAGAAATTCTACCCCAGTGATTGGTTCTCCCTCCCAACATCCTAGAACGGAACCAGTCGAATTTAGTGCCATCTTTACGCGTATAAGGTTCTCCCTCAATATCCCAGCCACCATAAGCAGCATCAAAATCACCAAAAGCACGCGTAGAAGATGCTCCACGACGAGGAGATTCCCAAGGGCTTTTTAGTTGTGTAATATATTTAGGGTCGGCTGGGTCATAATATTGACCTGCTTCTAGTACACAAACTTTTGCTCCTGCTTTTGTCAGTTCATAAGCTGCCATACCTCCGCCCGCACCCGAGCCAATGATAACGACATCATATACTGTTGATTGTTCTTTAATCTGAAAGTCCAGCATTTATTAAATGATTTTTTTGGTTGAAGAGTATTATTGAATCGAGTAGGAAAAATAGTGATTAAATAGATATTTTATATCCTTTTTTATAAGAAATCAATATTAAAACCCTAATTCCCTTAAAAATACCGCAAT
>NZ_JBWKYN010000145.1:0-14987 GCF_059423785.1 Arcicella sp. GW458-12-2-14-TSB2
CAATATTTCTTTTGATTTTTAGGTAAGTTTTTACCAAAATGTTTTTGGATAAAAAAAGTTATTTTTACATTTACAAAAGATAATTTTTTATCCCTTCTAGCAAATGATTACACAAGAAAAAGTTGTTAAGTTTTTACGCTCAAAACAAGCACTTAACTTAACTCAAATTGAAAAAGAAGCTGGGATTCCTTCTAAAACCTTACATAAAGCACTTGCTGAACAGAAAGATATTCCGACAAAACATTTACCTGCCATCGACGAAGCCCTCAGACAATATGGTTATTCTGAAACAATGTTTGATAAAGCAACCGTTATCTCTATCGTAAATCATAAGGGTGGCGTTGGGAAAACTACTACAACTATCAATGTTGGTAAAGCATTAAGTTTACTTGGCAATAAAGTCTTGATGGTAGATATGGATTCACAAGGGAATTTATCCCAGTGTTTTGGTATTCATGAACCCCAAAGTCAGGTAATTGATGCTTTATTGAGCAATACAGAACTTCCTGTTATTCCCATTACCGATAGCTTATTTTTAGCTCCATCTGACATCAGAATGGCTTACAAAGAATCTGAATTAGCCAATGCTATTGGTGCTGACAGACGTCTTTCGTTGAAACTTGATGAAGTGAAAGAGTTTTTTGACTACATTTTAATTGATTGCCCGCCTAGTTTAGGCATTTGTACAACCTGTTCGTTAGTAGCTTCTAATTATTGCGTAGTACCCATTCAACCAGAAGCTAGTGCTTATCATGGTGTAGAAAGTTTATTTAACAGGATTGCTGAAGTGCGTGCTTATATTAATCCGACTCTAACGGTTAAAGGCATTGTATTTACGATGGTCCATAAAAATCAAAGTGTGCATAAAAGTATGATGACACACATTGAAGAAAAATTTAAAAGTTTTCACATTTACAACACTATTATTGAAGGCTCAACCGTGATTAAGCAGTCGCAAGTAGCCAAAGAAGATTTGTTTACTTATGCACCCAAATCTTCCTCTTGGCTTCAATATCACACTCTAGCAACAGAAATAATGGTCCTTTAATATGGCAAAAAAAGATTTTATGAATATTATGAAAGAGAAAACCAGCGACCTTCGCCCTTCTCTTTTATCATCAGAAGAAAATATAAAGAATCAAATTGTAGTCCTTGATCAATTGCGTGATTTAATTCCGCCACTTACAGTAGATGAATTAAATCAATTAGAACTTAACATTCTAAAACATGGCGTAAAAGATCCGTTATCAATTTGGGAAACTACAGCAGCTATTGCTCAGATTGATGAAAGCAATACGCCTGTATTTGTGTTGATTGATGGGCACAATAGGTATGACATTTGTAAGAAGAATCGTTTAGATTATCGTATCAATCTGTTGAAATTTGCTTCGTTAGATGAAGTGAAAGACTACATGATTGATTTCCAATTAGGACGCAGAAACTTAACACCTGAACAAGCTTCATATTTAAGAGGGCTTCGTTATCTTCAACAAAAATCAATGCGTGGTGGCGATAAGTTTTCTAATGAAGGACAACAGGATGTATCGATAGCATTGGCTACAGAATATGGTGTTAGTAGCAGGACGATTAAAAGAGATGGGGAGTTTGCATCTGGTTTAAATAAATTATCGACAGATTTAAAACAAGAAATTCTGACGGGAAAACAAAAACTACCAAAATCTACCATCAATGCTATTTCAAAACTAGAAACGACTAGTCCATTAGAAAGTATCGAAGAGATTAATAATCAATTATCAAAAATCAACCATCCTTCTCCAGAAAAGCAATTAAGCCCTCAAGTAGTTCAATTGCAAAGTGAAATTAGAGAAATTGCAAAAGGTAGCTTAAACAAAAGTGATTGCGAGTCTATTCTTAATAGAATTAATCAATTGTTAGATATTCTATAGCAAAGTGACACGTTGTCACTTTGGTTTCTTACCAATATGAGACCAATTAAAAAAACCAAAGTGACAGCGTGTCACTTTGGTTTTTTTATATCAATTGTACACCTAAACGATTGGCCGCTTTATCAAATTGAGCTTTTACAGCGACTATATCTGGAAATTCAGAAGACATAGCATTCATAACGCCCGCAAAGAATGAGGCATCATCAGAGAAATATTTTATAAAAGATTCATTAGATAATTTTTTCTCGCAATAATTCATGTAACTATTATAGTTCATTTGCCCAAGTAAACTACCTTGTAATTTATTCAAAATTAATAAGTATAACCCTGGATTCGTCTGTAAAATTCTTAAGGCTACTTCTCTTTTAGCATTTGAATAAGCAATTTTCAGTTCTTCTCTCTTAGCTTCAATTTTTTCAACATCATTTTGCTTTTTTTGTACTTCTTTTTTCTGTTGGGTTTTCTTAAGCTCTTCGGCTTTGTCTAATGTCTTCTTTTCAAACAAAGTAGGATTTCGAACCATTTGATTCAAATACCCCCCGACGTTGATAATTTGCTTGCCTGACTTTACTTCCTTTAAAACATACTCAACCCCCAATAATATTTGTTCTTCTGGCACTTCCTTAACCCAATGTTCAACTGTTTTTAGCGTAATTCCATAGTCCTTGACTTTCGCAAAAATTTGCTCAACAATTGAAGGCTGTTCGTTTTCAATACTATCTTCAGAATCATTGTTTTTTATGATAGAGATAGTTTGAATATCATCGTTGATAATGATATTCTTTTTAATGATAAACTCTATGCTTTCAATTTTCTTTCCATTTTTGATTTCTTGAAACTCAAAATATATTTCTGCATTTTGAGAAAGTTCTTTCCTTGCTTGTTCTATTACTTTTTTCTTGAAGTCAAAATAGTTTTTATACCTAGCCGATAGCCCTAAAGTTGCTTTCAGTTCTTCGACATCAAACCTGAATTTGCCAAATCGTTCATACTCTTTACAGAATTCATAAAACCTCATGGCATATACGCTATCGAGCCTTAAAATATTACGAATATCTAATACCGTGAAATTCTCTTTAATTTGTAAGAGAAAGGGGTGGAGTGCCTGCGGAATTTCTAACGTAAAATATCCTTCGTCTTTATAATATACAAAAGCACTGATAAGGTTGGCATCAAAAGTGATTTTGTTGTTTGAGAAAAAAATACGTTTTTCTCTCATCTTCATTGCTTCTTTTTCTACGTGTGCATAAATATTATTACTATTGATACCCGTAAGTCGCTGAAAATCTTTAACAGTTATTTTTATGATAGGAATTGAATCTTTGGCTTGATCAATACTGGCAATCATGTGCAAAAAGATTTTCATTTGAATGGCTGAAATATCAAATTTTGCATTGATAATTGGATTACCTTTGATTATTCTATAAGGATCGTTTGATATTGCATTGATTGCTTTGTCTCTTTTATCACTTTTCTCTTTGCTCATTCGCTTTCCAACAGTTTGAGATGAAAAATAGAATACACGACTTACAACTTTGTAGAGTCGTTTTACAAAAAAAACAGATAAATTTATAAAATCAAAATAAAACGACAACAAAAAAGAGATGGTCGTTGATACACCCCATAAAGGTCGTTATTGTAAACCCCATAAAAGTCGTGATGTACCCCATAAAGGTCGTTGATACACCCCATAAAGGTCGTGACACACCCCATAAAAGTCGTTGATATACCCCATAAAAGTCGTTAATACGCCCCATAAAGGTCGTTTTAATGACACTCAACAAGCTCACTTTCAGTCATTTATAAACACTGAAAGACAAAAGAAAAGAAAGATAAAAGAAAGACAACAAAGAGTATTTGTTGGTGAATAACTCTTAATTTTTAAAATTTAAAAATAGCGAAAAAAAAAACGAAACCCATAAAAGTCGTTTTTAAGCGTGAATGTTGTAGAATATATTTTCAAACGTCCTATTGAGTGATATTATATTTTTCTTATAAATTTAAAAATATGGCTGACCCCATAAAGGTCGTTATTGTAAAATTGTATGAGTCTAAAAGATAATTTATTTCAGCCCCATAAAAGTCGTTTTTTAAAAAGCCGATTTATTAAGGTTAAATTCTCGTCTAAATAGTACTATTGCTAAAAAGATTTATCATAAGCTAAGTTTTCATAAGGATAAAATGTAAATGATAGGAACAGGTTATACCCCATAAAAGTCGTTTTTGATGTTTAGCTAGTCTGATATTGAGTTGTATAAAAACTAATAGTAAAGCACCCCATAAAGGTCGTTTTAAGATTTTAATATGTGCTTATTCAAGGAATCGTAACAATTTAATGCATCTTTTCTTTTCAGCCCCATAAAAGTCGTTTTAAGCAATTAGGATTTTATTTTAATAGTAGGATAAATCGAATATTAAGTAAATCATCACCCCATAAAGGTCGTTTTTAATAGAAACTAAGACTGTCTTGCTGATAACATAGAAATACTTACCCCATAAAAGTCGTTTTAATATTTTAATAATGATATATGAATGATAGCCCCATAAAAGTCGTTTTTGTTACCTATAGTAAATGAAGCAGAGGGTGGTAATAAAATGCTAAAAATAACAGGAACCAAAACTTTTAACTGTTTAAGCACTACTTACAATAATGAATCAAATCTCGGAAGGGCTAAATATGGAACAGAAGCTGTGGGAGGTCTTCCAATTAGGGGATGAACAAGTTTATACCTAACTGTATCGATTGCACGTAAGCAATACAGTTACGATTAGTGCAGATGAATTAGTACAAGCGGGACTAAATTTTACCAATCTGTTTTTTGATAAAGCAAAATAAGTAATAGGAATACGTCTTTTATTATTCCGATGATTGATGGCATTTCATGCTGCAAATCATCGGAATTTTTATGTCCTTCCAAAAATTAATCAATATTTCGCTATTGTTTAACTATTTTAGCGCAATGCATACATTGTACAATTGAGCCTTTTCTTTTAAAGATAAAATTGTATAATACATTGAGAAAATGGTACAAATATGTATTTTTGGCTATTCTTAACTTTGTACGCTGACAGAACTATTCCAAGAAATTAACATAACTTTTGTTTTTGAGATAGCCTGTCAACAAAAAAATCAGACATAGAGAAATGAAGAGAAATACATTTTGTATGAAAACAATTACGTTGTTGTTTTGTTGTTTACTTTCGTTGAATGCTATTGCTCAAACGCTACAAATCAGTAATTTACGTTGCGAGTATCGTTTGAACCCTCTTGGTGTACAAACTACTTCTCCAAAACTTAGTTGGCAAATACAATCTTCACAACGCAATGTCTTACAAAGTGCATATCAAATATTAGTGGCGGATAGCCCCGAGTCATTGGCTAAAAATCAAGGCAATGTTTGGGATTCTGGCAAAATCGTTTCAGACAACTCTATTCAAGTAAATTATCAAGGAAAGCCTTTGCTAGCTACGAAGACCTATTTCTGGAAGGTGAAAATTTGGGATAACAAAGCCCATATTTCTGGATGGAGTAAAGCTAATTTCTGGCAAATGGGCTTATTAAATAAAGCCGATTGGAAAGGTGCTCATTGGATTACCAACCAAAAATTAGCTGATACTTTGGTAAATAGTTTGCCAACTGATGGAAAAAAAGACAAAATACAAGGAAGTAATATTTTACCAATTTTCAGAAAAAGCTTCGCGATAACCAAAACTGTAAAAAAAGCGACGATGTTTATAGCAGGCTTAGGACATTTTGAAATGAGTTTGAATGGTAAAAAAGTAGGAGACCATTTTTTAGATGCAGGTTGGACTAAATACGACAAGCAAGCACAATATGTAACATTTGATTTAACCCAAGAGCTACAAAAAGGTGAGAATGTAGTAGGTGTAATGTTGGGAAATGGATTTTATTATATTCCCCCCGTAAAAGAACGTTATAGAAAACTGAAAGTGTCTTTTGGTTACCCAAAAATGATTTGCCGTTTAGCCTTAGAATATTCGGATGGTTCTGTCGCTACAATCGTGAGTGATAATACATGGAAGATGACAGCAAGTCCTATTACTTTTTCAAGTATTTATGGAGGAGAAAACTATAATGCAAATTTAGCACAAAAAGGATGGGATACGCCAACGTTTAATGACCAAACGTGGAAATCTGCCATGGTTGTAGAGGGAGATATTGAACTCACTTCACAAATGCAAGAACCTGTAAAAGTGTTTGATAACTTTTTACCGAAAAGTATCAAGAAACTTCCTTCTGGTAATTGGATATACGATTTAGCCCAAAATGCTTCCGGAATTATTCAGTTAAAAGTAAAAGGAAAAATGGGCGATACTGTTCGTGTTATTCCTGCCGAGTTGGTCAAAGAAGATGGCTCTGCCAATCAAAAAGCCACAGGTAGTCCTTATTATTTTGAATATATCCTAAAAGGTGATGGTATTGAAACTTGGCAACCTCGATTTTCATATTATGGATTTAGGTACTTAGAAGTAAAAGGAGGCGTTCCAGAAGGACAAGAAAATACTGGTAATAAGCCAACAGTCATTGAATTGAAGGGATTACATATTAGAAATGCCGCCGAAACAGCTGGTGACTTTAGTAGCTCAAATGAATTGTTCAACAAGACCAATAAATTGATTGACTGGGGTATCAAGAGTAACATGGTTTCTGTATTTACTGATTGTCCGCATCGTGAAAAATTGGGCTGGTTAGAAGAACTCCATTTAATGGGGAGTTCAGTTCGATATAATTACAATATTCAAAATTTATTGAAAAAAGGCATTGAAGACATGAAAAACTCTCAGACTGCTGAGGGGCTAATTCCTGCCATTTCACCAGAGTATGTGAAATTTGAATGGGGTGGTAATGATATGTTCAGAGATTCGCCAGAATGGGGGAGTAGTGGTATTATTGTCCCGTGGTATTTGTATGAATGGTACGGAGAAAAAAACACATTGGAAGAAAATTACCCGATGATGCAACGCTATATAACCTACTTAGGCAAAAAAGCAAAAAATCATATCTTATCACAAGGACTAGGTGATTGGTATGACCTTGGTCCAAAGCCTCCGGGGGTATCACAACTTACTCCGATGGGCGTTACGGGAACGGCTACATATTATTATGATTTAACAATCCTAGAGAAAATAGCGACTATTTTACATAAAACAGATGATGCTCAAACATATAAAAATTTAGCGATTGAAATAAGAAAAGCCTTTAATGATACCTTCTTTAATAAGGCAACGAAGCAGTATGCTACTGGTAGTCAAACGGCTAATGCAATGGCTGTTTATATGCAATTAGTCGATCCTGCCGATAAAGAAGCGGTAGTGGAAAACATGATTCAAGAAATTAAAGGTAGAAACAATAGCCTAAGTGCGGGGGATATTGGTTACCGCTATGTATTAAGAGTTTTAGAAGATGCTGGGCGGTCAGATGTGATTTTTAACATGAACAATCGCTCTGATGTACCAGGCTATGGCTATCAATTAGCAAAGGGAGCTACTGCTCTGACAGAATCTTGGCAAGCATTGCCTTCGGTTTCTAATAATCACTTTATGTTGGGGCATTTAATGGAATGGTTCTATAGCGGACTATTAGGCATTAAGCAACCAGAAAATGGACATGCTTTTAAAAGTATTGAAATAAATCCACAAATCGTTGATGGACTTAGTTTTGCCAAAGGGCATTACGATTCCCCTTATGGTATCATTCGCACGGAATGGAATAAAACCAATAATTCTTTTGAATTAAAAGTCAGCATACCTGCCAATGCTTCTGCTATGATTTATTTACCATCAAAAAACACCTCAAACATTAAAGAAACCACTTCAATGAAAGGGATTGAGAAAATTGGATTTAGTAATGGGAAAACAATCTTGAAAGTAGGCTCAGGGAATTACCATTTTGTCGTCGAGAATTAATAAAGTTTTTAAAGCATAAAAAATGAAAATCACCAATACCCTACTAGGCTTGTTTGTCCTATGCGCTATTTCTATCTCTGCTCAAACAGTAAAAAATGATATTTCTGATGCTGAAATGCAAGCCATTTATCAAGCAGTCAAAACTCCTTATAAATACGGTTTAGTGATGACGCCAGAAGATAATACTCAGAAAATGGATTGTCCAACTGTTTTTAAAAAAGGAAAGAAATGGTATATGACCTACCTGATTTTTGGAGGGAAAGGGTATGAAACATGGTTAGCTAAAAGTAATGATTTATTGAATTGGGAAAATGTAGGAAAAATCATGTCGTTTACCGATTCTACACAGTGGGATAGTAGCCAAAAAGCAGGATATGTAGCTTTGGGAGATACCAAATGGGAGGGAAGCTATGCTTTGAAAAAATATGATGGAAAATATTGGATGTCATATTTTGGAGGAAATACGCATGGTTATGAAGCAGGGGATTTATCAGCGGGAATAGCCTTTACTACCGAAGACCCCACAACGGCACATGAATGGAAAAGAAAACCTACGCCAATTTTAACAGCAAAAGATGCTGACGTAAGATGGTGGGAAAATAGAAAATTATTTAAAAGCACCGTTATTGAGGATAAACAAAAACTTACTGGATATCCATTTGTGATGTTTTACAACGCCAATGGCGATTCTGCTAAAAACAATGTAAAAACTCGTTGGTTCGAACGTATCGGGATGGCAGTTTCGGATAATATGCTTGATTGGAAAAGAATGATTGAAGAGCCAATCATTCAACATCCTGTTGGCATCACTGGCGACCCAGTTATTCAAAAAATAGGCGATACTTGGGTAATGTTTTACTTCGGAGCTTTCTGGAAAGATAGAAAAGGAGCATTCAACCGTTTTGCCGCTTCAAAGGATTTGATTCATTGGACAGATTGGAACGGTGATAATCTGGTGCAGTCTTCCGAACCTTATGATGAATTGTATGCCCATAAATCTTATGTGGTTAAGCATAAAGGAGTCGTTTACCATTTTTACTGCGCTGTTAATAAAAAAGATCAAAGAGGTATCGCTGTGGCTACTTCTAAAGATTTAGGAAAAAGTAAAAAGACTTTTGTGAAGTAACTATTACTTTTTATTAGCATTTAAACCACATCAATTTCTATGAAGAAATTCTTTTATATATTATTACTAATTGCTGTCACTATTGAAGGGTTTTCTCAACAAAAAAGTAGAGAAACAATCGACTTTAATAAGTCTTGGAAATTTTCATTTGAAAATAACGAGAAGGCTATCACTAATCAGTTTAATGATGCTCATTGGAGAGTACTGAATCTTCCTCATGATTGGAGTATTGAAGGACAATTTAGTGCAGAACACTTGTCTACTACTCAGGGTGGTGCTTTGCCTACAGGTTTAGCATGGTATCGTAAAAGTTTTTTAATGCCATCAACAGCACAGCATAAAATAGTTTGGATAGAATTTGACGGCGTTTATCGTAATAGTGAAATTTGGATTAATGGACATTATTTAGGTAAGCGACCCAATGGCTATGCTAGTTTTCGATATGAGCTGACTAAGTATTTGAAATTTGGGAAAGAGAAAAATGTAATTGCCGTAAAAGTTGATAATTCAGAACAACCCAATTCTCGGTGGTATACAGGCTCTGGGATTTACAGAAATGTAAGGATGATTATGACTGCCCCGACTGCCATTGACCAATGGGGCGTTTTTGCGACTACTCCGAAAGTAAATGCAGAAGAAGCGGAAGTAAGCATAGAAGTAAACCTACTCAATAAAACTAACAAAACTCAATCGGTTTCTATCACTTCTAACCTTGTTGATGCGGATGGAAAAACGATAGCGAGCGAAACATCTAAAAACATTTCGATAAAAGATAGTACAGGTAAACATTTTCAACAATTGAAGATTATTAAACCTAAACTTTGGTCAATCTCTAATCCTTATTTATATAAGATAGTAACGAAGGTTTATCAGAATAATCAAGAAATAGATGTGCATGAAATACCTTTGGGAATGCGTTTTTTCAATTTTGACTCAGCAAAAGGATTTTCACTTAACGGAGAACCAACCAAGATTCAAGGCGTTTGTATGCACCATGATTTAGGGGCATTGGGGGCTGCCGTGAATGTAAGAGCGATAGAACGCCAACTTGAATTATTAAAAGCAATGGGTTGTAATGGCATTCGTACTGCTCATAATCCTCCTGCACCAGAATTTTTAGATTTATGCGATAAGATGGGCTTTATCGTCATGGATGAAGCTTTTGATATGTGGAAGAAAAGAAAATCAAAGAAGGATTATTCGGCTGACTGGAATGCTTGGCATCAAAAAGATTTAGAAGATTTTATCAAAAGAGACCGCAATCACCCTGCTATTTTTATGTGGAGTATTGGCAACGAAATCAGAGAACAGTTTGATAGTACGGGCGTTACCATTACGAGAGAATTAGCAGGAATTGTAAAAAAACTAGATAATACTCGTATAGTTACTTCTGCATTGACAGAAAATGAACCCGCTAAAAATTTTATCTTTCAATCTGGCGCTTTGGATTTATTAGGATTCAATTATAAACACGAGGGTTATACAGATTTTCTCAAGAATTTTCCAAATCAAAAATTTATTGCTTCTGAAACCGCTTCTGCCTTAGAATCGAGAGGGCGTTATGAAATGCCTCAGGAAAAAATTGAATTTTCATCAAGAGATGTAAAAACACAGCCTAGAAATGCTGATTGGACAGTTTCGGCCTATGACAATGTGGCGGCGTATTGGGGAACAACCCACGAAGAAGCTTGGAAGGCTGTGAAAAACGCCCCTTTTATTGCAGGCACTTATGTATGGACGGGCTTTGATTATTTAGGTGAGCCACATCCCTATCCTTGGCCAGCTCGAAGTGCCTACTTTGGTATCATTGATTTAGCAGGGTTCCCCAAAGATGTGTATTACATGTACCAAAGTGAATGGACAGATAAACCTGTTTTGCATTTATTACCACATTGGAATTGGGAAAAAGGCAGGACCATTGATGTATGGGCATATTATTCACAAGCAGAGGAAGTAGAGCTATATTTGAATGATAAATCTTTAGGGATTAAACGAAAAGGAGCAGATGAATTCCATGTAAAATGGTCAGTTAATTATGAAGCAGGGATATTAAAAGCAGTTTCAAGAAGAGCTGGGAAAATAATTCTGACACAAGAAATTAAAACAGCAGGAAAAGCTTTTAGAATAAAGGCAACAGCAGATCATCAATTGATAAAAGCAGATGGCAAAGATTTATCCTTTGTAAAAATAAACATCGTTGATGAAAACGGAAATCCTGTTCCAGAAGCCAATCATTTAGTGAATTTTAACATAGAAGGAGAAGGGTCAATTGTGGGAGTAGATAATGGCTATCAAGCTAGTTTAGAACCTTTTAAGGCGAATTATAGAAGAGCATTCAACGGACTTTGTTTAGCTATTGTACAGGCTTCTGAAACAGCAGGAAAGATAGTTTTAAAAGCTAGTGCAGAAGGTTTACAGTCGGATACGATTATTATAGAAACTAAGAAATGAGCGAGTCTAAATACACATTTTTGAGTAAAAGAAATATACTTATCAATAAAAGCAGTAGACTTTTATTGATAAGCATGCTTTTTTATTGCAGTGCAAATTATGGTTGGGGACAATCTAAAGGAGGATTGGCTACTATTATTCCTCAAAATCAACAAAGCATTAAAGCTGCTAAACCATGGGTATTTTGGTATTGGATGCAAGCGAGTGTTTCTAAAGAAGGCATTACCGCAGATTTGGAAGCGATGAAAGAAGCTGGAATAGGAGGAGCCTATTTAATGCCTATAAAAGGTGCGACTAATCCTCCAATTTTTACCCCAGTAGCCGAACAGTTAACGCCGCTTTGGTGGGATATGGTAAAACATTCTATGAATGAGGCCGCTCGATTGAACCTAGAAATGGGGATGCATGTTAGTGATGGGTTTGCTTTGGCAGGTGGACCGTGGATTACACCCGAACTTTCTATGCAAAAAGTAGTTTCTTCAAAACTGTATATAAAAGGTAGTCAACGTATAGATATACAGTTGCCACAGCCTACTAGCAACGAGCATTATTATAAAGACATAGCAATCTACGCTTTTCCTTCTTTAACAGGAGCAGAACAATCTACTAAAAATATTGTCCCTGTTGTTACTTCAAGTAAAGCTGACATCAATCCTCAATTTTTAGTAAAAGAAGGCAACAAAGAAAGTTTTAAGAGCGATGAGCCATGCTGGATTCAGTATGCTTTTGAAAATCCTTTTACTTGTAGGACAATCGTTGTAAAAACAGGAGGGAACAATTATCAAGCTCAACGTTTATTGATTGAAGTGAGTGATGATGGAAAGAGTTTTAGGTCAATTGGAAGACTAGAATCTCCCAGACATGGTTGGCAAGATACAGATGCTAATATTACTCATTCAATCGTGCCAACAACGGCTAAATACTTCCGTTTTGTATATGATAAAACAGGTAGTGAACCAGGCTCAGAAGATTTAGATGCAGCAAAGTGGAAACCAAGTTTTAAAACTGTCGGTATTGAACTATCATCTGAACCAAGTATTCATCAGTTTGAAGGTAAAACAGGAGAAGTGTGGAGAATAAGTAAGCAAAGTTCTTCAGAGCAACTACCTGATAACCTGTGTGTTCCATTCAATAAAATCATTAACATTACTGATAAACTTACCCCAGACGGAAGATTAGTTTGGGATGCTCCTGTTGGTCCTTGGACGATTCTGCGTATTGGTCATACTTCGACAGGACATACCAATGCTACAGGCGGAGCAGGCAAGGGGTTAGAGTGTGATAAATTTAACCCCATCGCTATCAAATTACAGTTTGATAATTGGTTTGGTGAAGCGCAACGCCAGCTTGGACCAGAACTGAGTAAAAAAGCTTTGAAAGTTTTTCATGTAGATAGTTGGGAATGTGGAAGTCAGAATTGGTCATCCGTTTTCAGAGAAGAATTTCAACAAAGAAGAGGGTATGATATATTGCCGTATTTGCCCATCGTTACAGGACTACCAGTAGAAAATAATCAATTTTCAGAACAGTTTTTGTACGATTATCGTCAGACAGTTGCGGAATTGGTGGTTGATAAATTTTATAAAACACTTGCCGAATTAACCAAAGCAAATGGGTTGAAATTCACTGCTGAAAGTGTAGCTCCAACCATGACTAGCGACGGATTAGCACACTATAAATTAGTAGATGTTCCAATGGGGGAATTTTGGTTGAATAGCCCTACTCATGATAAACCAAACGATATGCTTGATGCCATTTCGGCAGGACATATTTATGGTAAGCTAGTCATTCAAGCAGAAGCATTCACTACTTTAAGGATGACATGGAACGAACATCCTGCGATGTTAAAAACCCTGCAAGACCGTAACTATGCTTTGGGAATCAATAAATTAGTGTACCATGTTTTCATGCACAATCCTTGGATGGATAGAAAACCCGGTATGACTTTGGATGGTGTTGGTTTGTATTTTCAGAGAGCCCAAACTTGGTGGAAAACAGGTAAAGCGTGGGTTGAATATGCACAACGTTGTCAGGAATTATTACAAATAGGCTCTCCAGTTGCTGATTTAGCCGTTTTTGTAGGAGATGATATTCCAAGACGTTCGGTTTTGCCAGATAGATTAGTACCAACATTAAGCGGATTATTTGGCAAAGAAGTCGTTGATGCAGAAGCCAAAAGACTAGCCAATGAAGGACAACCTTTAAGACAAATTCCTACAAGTGTTACACATTCGGCTAATATGGCTGACCCCGAAAACTGGGTGAATGCGTTAAAGGGATATGCCTATGATTCCTTTAGTCAGGATGCACTTTTAAATACCGCTAAAGTGAACAATGGGAAAATAATCTTTGGCGATGGTACTAGCTATAGTGTATTAGTGTTGCCTAAAAAACACCAAATGACACCCAATGCCAATGGAATGTCTGCTCAAACGGCTCAAAAATTATTAGCATTAGTAAATGAAGGAGCAACATTGATTATTGGTGACAAACCAATAGTTGAACTCGGAACAAAAAGTAACGATGCTGTAGCAACATTTGCAAAACAATGTTGGGAAGGAAATTTTGAAGTAATGTTGGATGGTGAAAACAAAATTTTCTATAAAACAATTGGAAAAGGGAAAGTTGTAAAAAGTCCTTATGAGGCTAGTACCTTAGCAAAAATTGGAATAGAACAGGATGTAATCGTAAAAGATGAACGTGGCGATTATGCCAAAGGCATTGCTTATACGCATAGAAAAGCAATGGATTTGGAATTGTACTTTCTTGCTAATCAGGAAAATAGGGAAAGAGTATTAGATTTTTCTTTAAGAGCAAAAGGGAAAAATATTCAATTGTACGATGCTGTGAATGATAAAACTTTTTCGCCTAATGCTTGGGAAACTGTAAATGGTAGAACGAATTTGAAGTTAAAATTGGATGCAAATGCCTCAGTTTTTGTAATTTTTAAAGACAACTTTGTCAACATTTCAAAAGCTGACAAAGCTATAACAAAACCTAACAAAGTTAAAAATTGGCAAGAATTCAAGCCTATTCAGACTTTAGACAAGTCTTGGAATGTCAATTTTAGCAGTACAAAAACAAATCAAACAGTCTCTAAAACATTTGAATCATTAAGTGACTGGTCTTTGAATATTGATTCTTTGATTCGCTATTATGCCGGCACAGCAACTTATCATCAGCGTTTTCAAGTTAATAATCTACCCACTAAGAGTCAACAAATTTGGCTAGATTTAGGAAAGGTTGCTAACCTCGCCGAAATAAAAGTAAATGGTGTCTCTTGTGGGATTGTCTGGACAGCCCCTTATCGAGTAGATATTAGTAAAGCATTGAACGTCGGCAACAATGAATTAACAATAGAAGTAACTAATACGTGGGCTAATAGATTAATGGGAGATATGCTTTTGCCAGAAGATAAAAGAACAACTAAAACTACTGCGCCGATGAAATATTTAGAAGGAAAGCCCTTGTATGAATCAGGTTTATTTGGACCAGTGAAGCTCTTAGAGAGTCAACCATAAAAACGATTAATCCCATCTTACTATTAGGGTGCGACTTAAGTCGCACCCTAATAG